>JABDIP010000571.1 GCA_013003675.1 Inquilinus sp. | reverse complement strand
GGTCACGGCGGTTCTCGGCATTCTCGTCGATCAAAGTTGCTAGGAGAGCCGGCAAATCGTCCGATCCTGGAGGTTCGGGAACGCAGTTCCACGTTCCGCGGCTCTTCGACCATGCCCCTTTTGGGTTAAATCTCGGTAAAACGACTGCCTGGGGTGTTAATCAATTCACCTGTTGTTAACTTTTGGCTATTAACCTTTATTAAAAGGATAGGTAATTCTGACTGCATGCGGAGAGATGTCCATGCGCGTTCTGCTGGTTGAGGACGATAGCGCCACGGCGAAGAGCATTGAGCTTATGCTCCAGTCCGACGGCTTCGTCGTCGACACAACCGACCTTGGCGAAGATGGCCTCGAGATCGGCAAGCTCTACGATTACGACATCATCATTCTCGATCTGATGTTGCCGGATATCGACGGCTATGAAGTCCTGCGGCGGCTGCGCGCCGCCCGCGTCGATACGCCGATCCTGATCCTGTCCGGGTTGTCGGAACTCGACCACAAGATCAAGGGACTCGGATTCGGCGCCGACGACTATCTGACCAAGCCGTTCGACAAGCGCGAGCTGGTCGCCCGCATTCATGCGATCGTCCGCCGCTCCAAGGGCCATTCGGACAGCGTGATCAAGACCGGCCGGCTGACCGTCAATTTGGACACCCGCACGGTCGAGGTGAACAACCAGCCGCTGCACCTGACCGGCAAGGAATACGGCATCCTGGAACTGCTGTCGCTGCGCAAGGGCACGACGCTGACCAAGGAGATGTTCCTCAACCATCTCTATGGCGGCATGGACGAGCCCGAGCTGAAGATCATCGACGTCTTCGTCTGCAAGCTGCGCAAGAAGCTGACCGCCGCCACCAGCGGCGAAAACTACATAGAGACGGTCTGGGGCCGCGGCTATGTGCTGCGCGATCCTTCATCCACAACGGTCGAGGAACCGTCGAAGAGAGCCGCCGCTGGCTGAGCCGTTCATAACCTGCTAGTCGGCCGCCGGGGCGGCGGTGCCTTGCGAAAGGCATCGTCGCCTCTTTTCTTGGCGATCGTCTGGGCCGATACGGCCGCGCCCCGAAGCGCGGCCGGTCGGGATCAGAACGCGGCGGCCTGGCGGCCGGCCGACGACGGCTCGGCATCGCTCGTCGGCTGATAGATGCCGCGCTGTCCCTCGACCGGCTTGAAGCGGTCGGAGATGCCGAACACGGTTTCGGCGCCGCCGAGATAGAGCACCCCGTCCGACGGCATCAGCTTGGCGACGCGGCCGAGGATCGACGCCTTGTCCGGGCGGTCGAAATAGATCAGGACGTTGCGCAGGAAGACGATGTCGAAGCGGCCCAGCGCGGTGGGATCCTCGAGCAGGTTGAATGGCCTGTAATCCACCATCTGGCGGATCTCCGGCGACAGCAGCCACTTGTCGCCGTCCTGGCGGAAGTACTTGACCAGATAGGTGATCGGCAGGCCGCGCTGGATCTCGAACTGGCTGTAGACACCGTCGCGCGCCTTGTCGAGCACCTCGGTCGACAGATCGGTGCCGAGGATCTCGACCCGCCAGCCGTTCATCCGCACCCGCTCCTCGTGCAGGACCATGGCCAGGGAATACGGCTCCTGGCCGGTCGAGGCGGCGGCGCACCAGATTCGCAAGTGGCGCCGCGACGCGCGCTGCTCCATCAGTTGCGGCAGCACGACCGACTTGAACTGGTCGAAGGGCCGGGTGTCGCGGAAGAACGACGACTCGTTGGTCGTCATCGCCTCGGTGATGTCCTGCAGCAGCTTTTCGTCGCGCTTGGCGCGCACCAGCGCGACCAGCTCGTCCAGCCCCTTGACGCTCCATTTGCGCGCGACCGGCATCAGCCGCGACTCCAGCAGATAGGCCTTCTCCGGCGAGACGACCAGGCCGGAGCGCTGTTTCAGCAGCTTCTGCAGAACCTCGAAATTGTCGGCTTGCATGGGTGTCCTCGATGCAGGTCGCTAGGCCGCGGTCCGGATGGCCAGATCGCGCAGGGTGGGGCCGATCTTGCGGAGCGGCAGAATGGCATTGGCGATGCCGTCGGTCGCCACGGCGCCGGGCATGCCCCAGACGACGCTGCTGGCCTCGTCCTGGGCGATGACGACGCCGCCCGCGTCCGCGGTCGCCCGGCACCCGTCCAGGCCGTCCTTGCCCATGCCGGTCAGGATCACCGAGAGGATTCCGCTGCGATAGACTTCGACGATGCTCTCCATCATCGGGTCGACGGCCGGGCGGACGTAGTTGATCAAAGGTCCCTCGTTCAGCCGGATCACCGGTTGCGGGGCGCCCGCCTCGATCGTCATGTGGAAGCCGCCCGGCGCCAGATGGCAGCGCCCGGCCTGCAGCGGCATGCCGTCGGCGCCCTCCACCGTCGGCAGCCCGGCCTGACGGGTGATGTGCTCGGCGAGGATGGTGGTGAAGGTCGCCGGCATGTGCTGGGTGACCAGCACCGGCTGGCGCACGCCGCGCAGATGGGCGAGCACCTCCATCAACGCCTGCGGGCCGCCGGTCGACGAGCCGACGGCGATGACCCTGGGATTGAAGACCGCCGGCATCGGCCGGGTGGTGATCCTGGCGCCCGGGTAGAGCGTCGTGACGCCGGCCGGCCGGGCCGCCGGGCTCGCCGGCCCGGCGTCGCGCGCCGGTGCCGCGCCGTCCCGGCCGCGGGCGGCGGCGGCGAGCGCCTTGACCTTGCGGAGCAGTTCCACCTTGAAATCGTCGGCGCCGGCGAGATCGCCCGCGGAGGAGGGTTTGGCGATGTAGTCGGCGGCCCCGGCGGAGAGCGCCCGCAGGCTGATGTCCGCGTTCCGCTTGGTCAGCGTCGAGGCCATGATGACGTTGCTGCGCGGCGAGGCGGCGAGCAGCTTGGGCAACGCCGTCAGGCCGTCCATCACCGGCATCTCGATATCGAGCACCACGACGTCCGGCGCCGCGCGCTGGATCGCATCGACCGCCATCTGGCCGTCGGCGACCGAGGCGACGATAATGACGCCCGGATCAGCCTCGAGCGCCCGGCCGATGAAGCCGCGAATGACCGCGCTGTCCTCGACCAGCATGACCCGGTACGGCCCGCCGGTGGCAGGCTCGGAGGAGCTGACTGAGGGCGAACCGCCCGGTGGTGTCATGGGATGAGCCCTTGCCTCGGATCGAGCCGGCTTAGAGCAAGCCGACCTGCTCGAACTTGTTCTGGATGATGTCGCTGTCGAAGGGCTTCATGATGTATTCGTTGGCCCCGGCGCTCAGCGCTTCCTGGATGTGGTTGAGGTCGTTCTCGGTGGTGCAGAGCACGACTTTCGGCTCGGCGCCGTGCGTCATCTGGCGCAGCGCGCGCAGGAATTCGATGCCGTTCATCACCGGCATGTTCCAGTCCAGCAGGATGGCGTCCGGCATCGTCACCATGCAGTGATCCATCGCCTGCTTGCCGTCCTCGGCTTCATCGCAGGCGAATTCCAACTCTTCGAGGATCTTGCGGGCCACCTTGCGGACCACCCGCGAATCGTCGACGACAAGACAGGTCTTCATGGCATTCTTCCCGACAGGGGAGCACCGGCAGGGACCGGCGCCCGCGTTTGGCAAGGGTGGGTCAGGCCGCTTCCTGGCCCTTGAGGGTGAGCAGGCGGGAAACGTCGAGCACCACCAGAAGGCCCTCCTTCAGGCGATAGATCCCGGTCGACACCTTGCGCCACACCGGATCGAGGGTCGCCAGGTTGCGTTCGAAGGCATTCTCCTGGACGGTCAGCACCTCGCCGACGCCGTCGACGATGAGGCTGTACAACTCACCGCCCATATCGACCACGACGCTCATCTGCCGTTCGGACGACTGCCGCCGCGGCAGGCCGAGCCGGGTGCGCACATCGATGGCGGTGACGATGCGTCCGCGCAGGTTCAGGGAACCCGCCACCTCCGCCGGCGCCAGCGGGATCCGGGTGATCGCCTGCGGCGCCAGCACGTCCTGCACCTGCAGCACGGGAATGCCGAAGAGCTGGTCGTCGATCATCACCGTGACGTAGTCGACGGTGGCCTTCTTGGCCGGGTCGTCGGTGACGGCGAGGCTGCGTCCGCCGGCGGGAACCAGATTGCTCATGCTGCACCTCGTACGTCGGCCAGGGTCTGCGACAGGCTCTCGAGCAACGCATCACGGTCGAGCTTGGTGACGTAGTCGTTGAAGCCGGCCTGGCGGCCGCGATCGAGATCGAGCGGCGAGGACCGCGACGACAGCGCGACGATCGGCGTGTTGCTCCAGCGGTCGCCGCCCTTGACCTGCTCGGCGAACTGAAAGCCGTCCATGCCCGGCATCTCGATATCGCTGACGATGATGTCGAAATCCTCGCCGGCGTCGCGCAGGGCGATCGCCTCGTCGGCGCTGGCCACGGAGGTGACGCTGTAGCCGGCGACGCTGAGGATCGGCGTGATCATGTTCAGGAAGAACGGGCTGTCGTCGACCAGCAGCACGCGACGCTGATGAGTCCGTGTACTGGGTTCCGAGGATGTGCGGAACCAGTCGCGGTTGGCCTTGGTCAGGTAGTAGCCGGAGTCGATGACGTCGGTGGCCCGCCCGGCGATGATCGCGCTGCCCAAGACGCCGCTTCTCTCGCCGGTCAACTCGACGCTGATGGGCTGTTCGACGATGTCGATGATCTCGTCGACGATCAGCCCCATCGAGCGGTCGCCGTCGGCGAAGACCAGCACCGAGCGGCGCTGGTTCTCGGCATCCTGGCACGCCGCCGCCAGATCGAACTTGCCGTCGAAGGGGATCAGAGGCATCAGCCTGCCGCGATACTGGATGACCATGGTGCCGTTCGAGGTCTCGATCTTTTCCAGATCGATGTCCTCGAGCCGGGCGACCAGCGCCAAGGGGACCGCCTTGGGAGCGCCGGCGCCGGAACGGAACAGCAGCAGGGCGACGCGCTCGTCCTCCGAGCGGCGGCTCTCGGCGTCGGCGGTCTCCCGGCTATCCGCCAGGCCGACCTCGCCGGTGGCGGCGGCGATGCCATTGGGATCGAGGATCATGATGACGCTGCCGTCGCCGAGGATCGTGTTGCCGGAGAAGATCTCGATATCGCGGAGGATCGGCGCGACCGGCTTGACGACGATCTCCTCGGTGTCGAAGACGCGGTCGACGATGACGCCGAACGCATAGGCGCCGACCTGCGCGACCACCACGAAGCAATCGCCGGCGCCGGCATCGACCTCGGTCTCCGCGCCCTTCGCCGCCTTCGGCTTGTCCTTGGCCGACTTGGCCTCGGCGTCGGCCGCCTCGCCTTCGACCGGCTTGGGCAGCAGATCGGTCGCCTCGTTCGACGACTGCAGGTTGAGCAGCTTGGGCAGGCTGACCAGCGGCATCAGCCGGTCGCGCAGGCGCAGCACCGGCGTGCCGTTGATCAGATCGATGACGTGCTCGCTGGTGCCGCCCGCCTTGACCAGTTCCACGACGCTGATCTGCGGAATGGCGAAGCGCTCGCCGCCGGCCTCGACGATCAGCGCCGAGACGATGGCCAGGGTCAGCGGGATCTTGATGAGGAAGGTCGAACCGCGCCCTTCGGTGGATTTCAGTTCGACCGTGCCGCCGATCTTCTCGATGTTGGTGCGGACCACATCCATGCCGACGCCGCGGCCGGATACGTTGGTCACCGCCTCCGCCGTCGAGAAGCCGGCGCGGAAGATGAACTGCTGGATCTGCTGGTCGGAGAGGCCGGCCAGCTCGGCCTCGGTCGCCAGGCCGTTCTCGACGATCCGCTTGGAGATCTTCTCGATCGGCAGACCGCGGCCATCGTCGGCGATCTCGATGTGGATGTGACCGCCCTCGTGATAGGCATTCAGGCGGACCGTGCCGGCTTCCGACTTGCCGGCGGCTAGACGCTCGTGAGGCTGTTCGATCCCGTGGTCGGCGGAGTTGCGGACCATATGGGTCAGCGGATCCTTGATCAGCTCGAGGACTTGGCGGTCCAGCTCGGTGTCCTCGCCGATCATCTTCAGGTTGATCTTCTTGTCGAGATCCTGCGACAGGTCGCGGATCAGACGCGGCAGCTTCGCCCATGCGTTGCCGATCGGCTGCATGCGCGTCTTCATCACCCCCTCCTGCAACTCGGAGGTGACGTGGTTGAGGCGCTGCAAAGGCGTGACGAATTCGCTGTCCTTCTGGCTGCGCATGATCTGCAGCAACTGGTTGCGGGTCAGCACCAGCTCGGAGACCATCGTCATCAGGTTCTCGAGCAGCGGCACGCTCACACGGATCGACTGGTTGGCGATCGACGATTCGCGGTGCACCGACGCGTCGGCGACCTCCTGCCCGCCGGCCAGCGCGACCGCGCCGCCCGACGCCACCGGCTCGATATTGGCCTGGCCGGGAATCTTCAGGTCGATCACCGGGGCGGAATCCGGGGCGGCGAATTCGGGTTGGAAATCGTCGACTGCCGGTGCTTCGGCCCCGGCCGGCTTCGGCGCTTCGGCCGCCGGTTCCTCGACGGGAACCTCGATGGAGTCGAAATCGTCCTCCACCGCCGCTTCCGGATCGGCCTGCGCCGCCGGCTCGGGATCGGGCGCCGGCGCGGCCGCGCCGCCGATGTTGCCCTTGGCGGCGGCGTTCAGCCGGGCGATCAGATCGGCGTCGTCGCCTTCCGGCTCCTTCTCGGTCTCCTCGAGACCGGAGAGGATCATCTTGATGGTGTCGAGGGATTCCAGGATCAGGGTGACGGCGCCGGCCGTGACTTCGACTTCGCCGTCACGGAACTTGCCGAGCACGTTCTCCCCGGCATGGGCGACCGACTCGAGGCGCGGCAGGCCGAGGAATCCGCAGGTCCCCTTGATCGTGTGGACGAGCCGGAAAATGTTGCCGAGCAGTTCCGGATCGTTCGGGGTCTGCTCAAGCTTTACAAGCTCGATGTCAAGAACTGACAGACTATCGGAAGTCTCGGTGAGAAACTCACCCAGAAGATCGTCCATACTACATTTCCCGTTATTCCGCCGTCTCCTTCCGCACACGCGGACCGAGAACCTGGAAACTGCCTTCGGCGATGACGGGAAACGTTGTCAGGAACTCATTAAGAAGCTGTAAAATAAGACACTACTTCAATTTTAGATTAGTTGGCCATTGTCAGTTGCAATTTAAGTCGACCGTCGTCAACCTGGGAATGCTGCAGGTCGATTCCATGGTTCCGGGCGAACAGGCCGGTGACATAGGCGTGGACCGTGCGCGCGGTGAGCTCGCCACCGCCGACCGCGCCGTCCAGCGCCGCCGCCTGCCCGTCGCGCAGGGCGGCGGCCTTGCCTTCGGCCTGGATGGAGATGGTGCCGGGCGCCGGCAGCGGCGCGAATTCGACGGTGATCCGGCCGCCTTGGGGGAGCGACTCTTCCGCCAGCACGATGGCGTTCAGGACGACTTTCACGGTGCCGCGCGGCGGGCCGGCCTCGCCCCATTCGCTGCCCGACGGCCAGGACAGGCCGACCTTGCCGCCCTCCAGATAGCCCGAGGCGATCTCGTGCGCCTCGTCGAGCCCGATGGTCGCCTGCGCGCCGGCGGCGCCATAGGCGACCCGATAGCATTTCAGGCGACCGGCGGCGCGGCGTCCGCTCTGGGCGATCAGCCCCATCGCCTCGCCGGCCATCTCCTCGCCGAGGTCCTCGACCAGCTCGACGCCGTTGTTGATGGCGCCGACCGGACTGATGAGATCGTGGCAGAGCCGCGAGCACAGCAGTTCCATCACCTCGTAGGCGAGCGCGCCAGCCATCATCTCCCGACCCCATCGTTGACATGCATCAGTGTTGGCGCTTACGTGGCACCCATCCTTGCCTATAGCATAGATGGGGCGTTTGCCGACCAGCCCTGCTGGCGGCAGGCGGGTTTCGGCGATGGCGAAGACTGGCGGACGGCATGATCGACATTCTCCTGCCGGGCTCTTTCGTGCGCCACCCGACGCAGCCGGAATGGGGCATCGGGCAGATACAAACGGTGATCGACCGGCGTGTGACGGTGAATTTCGAGCACCGCGGCAAGGTGGTGATCAACGCCGCCGTGGTGACGTTGGAGCCGGTCGACGACCGGGAAATCGACTGACACGGCAGGGGAGCAGACAGACCGATGCATGGAAGCACCGGCGGCACCGTGCCGCGCCTGCACCGCGAGGCACGGCCGTATCCCAAGGGACGCCAGGTCGATCCGACGGCCCTGGCGGAAGTCCGGGCGATGCTGGGCGACGCGCCGCGCCGCCGCGACCTGCTGATCGAGCACCTGCACCGCATCCAGGATGCCCGCCATGGCCTGTCGACGGCGCATCTGGCGGCGCTGGCGGAGGAGATGCGGCTGTCTCTGGCCGAAATCTACGAGGTCGCCACCTTCTATGCCCATTTCGACATCCTGCGCGACGGCGACCCGGCGCCGGCACCGCTGACGGTGCGGGTCTGCGACGGCATCGCCTGCGAGATGGCGGGGTCGGTGGCGCTGAAGGGCGCGCTGGACTCCGCCCTCGGCGACGGCGTGCGTGTCGCCGCCGCCCCGTGCATGGGGCGCTGCGACTGCGCGCCGACCGCCGAGATCGGCCACCGCCATATGGACCATGCGACCGCCGCCACCGTGGCGGCGGCGGTGAAGGCCGGCGACACCGCGCCGGAGATCCCCGACTACCGCGATTTCGACGCCTATGTGGCCGAGGGCGGCTATGCCGTCCTGCGCGCCTGCCTGGCGGGCGGCGACCGGGCGGCGACGATCGACCGGCTGGAAGCGTCGGGCCTGCGCGGCATGGGCGGCGCCGGCTTCAAGGCCGGGCTGAAATGGCGCCTCGTCGCCGACCAGCCGGCGCCACGGCTGATGGCGGTCAACGCCGACGAAGGCGAGCCCGGCACCTTCAAGGACCGGTACTATTTCGAGACCGATTTGCACCGCGTTCTGGAAGGCATGCTGATCGCCGCCTGGGCGGTCGACGCGGCGGAGATCTACATCTATCTGCGCGACGAGTACCCGGCGGCGCGCGCCATCCTGCTGACGGAGATCGAGCGGCTGCGCGCCGAGGGGCTGGCCGAGGGGCGGGCCATCCACCTGCGCCGCGGCGCTGGCGCCTATATCTGCGGCGAGGAATCGGCGATGCTGGAATCGCTGGAGGGCAAGCGCGGCCTGCCCCGCCACAAGCCGCCCTACCCGTCCGAGATCGGCCTGTTCGGCCGGCCGACGCTGATCCACAACGTCGAGACGCTGTACTGGGCCGCCCGCGTCCTGGAGCAGGGGCCGGACTGGTATGCCGGCGAGGGCCGCAACGGCCGGCAGGGCCTGCGCGCCTTCTCGGTATCCGGCCGGGTGCGCGAGCCGGGCGTCAAGATCGCCCCGGCCGGCATCACCGCGCGGCAATTGATCGACGAGTTCTGCGGCGGCATGGCCGACGGCCACGGCTTCAAGGCCTATCTGCCGGGCGGCGCCTCGGGCGGCATCCTGCCCGCCGCCATGGCCGACATCCCGCTGGATTTCGGCACGCTGGAGGAGCATGGCTGCTTCATCGGCTCGGCCGCCATCGTCGTGTTCTCCGAGCAGGACAACATGCGCGACGCGGCGCTCAACCTGATGCGCTTCTTCGCCTATGAGAGCTGCGGCCAATGCACGCCGTGCCGGATCGGCACCGAGAAGGCGGTGGCGCTGATGGAGCGGAAGGACTGGGACCCGCCGCTGCTGACCGAACTGGCCCAAGTGATGCGCGACGCCTCGATCTGCGGCCTCGGCCAGGCGGCGCCGAACCCGCTGCTGACGGTGATGAAGCACTTCCCGGAGGATCTGGGCGGCGGCTGACGGAGCGCGTGGACGTGCCCTACAAGGTGTGGCTGTTGTTGATCGCCGGCCCAGCGTTTTTCCTGCTGGCCATCTTCAGCCTCTCGGTAATCCTTGGCGCCCGGCGTGTCCCGGCGACGGAGATACCGGAGCGGGTCACCGCCCTTGCGCCGCATGTCCTGCTCGGCGTGCTGCTATGTCTTCGCGTGCTGATGACCGGCTCCGCCCTCGCCGAGGTCAAAGATGCCTGGCGGCTGCCCGGACCCGGCAGATCGGTCGGTGACACGATCATCGGCCTGGGTGTCGGCGCCTTGTTGGGCGTTTCGTACCTCTACTGGTTGGCGCCGCTGCTGGAAACG
Organism: Inquilinus sp.; assembly: GCA_013003675.1. GTDB lineage: Bacteria > Pseudomonadota > Alphaproteobacteria > DSM-16000 > Inquilinaceae > JABDIP01. Next base: position 123 of record JABDIP010000571.1, on the reverse strand, counting down.
ATGCAGCGGAGATATGGCGACTTCGTTCCCCCCGGCGCGGTATTGCCCACACTTTCAAGGGGCATCGGCCTGTTCTTCCTGGCGAATGTGCTGTTGGCTCCAATTGCCCACACTTTCAAGGGG
>JABDIP010000542.1 GCA_013003675.1 Inquilinus sp. | reverse complement strand
GGTCGCTCGCCGGCGTGCCGCCGAGCGTCGAGGAGAGCGCCGACACCGCGACGTCAACCGCCACCCAGTCCGGAATCGATTGAGTCAGCGAGAGGCTCGCAGCGCCGTCCACCCCATTGTCCAACAGACAACCGGCCAAACTCGTGCCTGCAACGGCAAGTGCCGGGAAGTGTCGAAGTCTCATTAGCGGCCTCCTGGTCTACTATCAGTAGAAAAAACTCAATAGACTGTTCGCACGCTAATAACTAGTTCTTAAGATTTGATGTTCGGTTGTTAACAATGCCGACCGATATATTAACCTAAACTTGCTCTTTACCAGACTTTGCATTGAATTTGCGCGGATTTTTATCCAATAGAATAATCGCATTTATCGACAGTTATTCTTGATTCTCTGATCGGTGCCGAATGGTCCCGCCGTCATCAGCGTCGCATCGCATTCGACGACCCGCTGTCGGTCGACGCCGCCGCCGTCCCGCCTGCCCCCGACGATGGACGCCGGCGCGGGAGCGAGTAGGGTTGGGCGCATGGAAGAGATGACACCCGATCCCGAGATCGTCGACGCGCTCCGCCGGGCGGGGCTGTTGGCAGGTGGTGCCGACGCGACGTATGTCAGGCTCGAGGGTGGCGTTTCCTCGGATATCTGGCGCGTCGATGCCGGGCGCCGCAGTTTCTGCGTCAAGCGTGCCCTGCCGAAACTTCGGGTGGCCGCCGATTGGCGGGCGCCGGTCGAGCGCAACCTCTACGAGGCGCGGTGGATGCGATGGGCGAGGCGGGCGGTGCCGGGGTCGGCGCCCGAACTGCTCGCCCAGGACGAGTCGGCCGGCCTGCTGGCCATGGCCTATCTGCCGGCGTCCCGCTACCCGCTGTGGAAGGCCGAACTGCGGGCCGGCCGCGCCGACCCGGCCTTCGCCGCGTCGGTCGGCCGGGCCCTCGGCCGCATCCATGCCGCGACGGCGGACAATGCCGAGGTCGCCGGACAGTTCCCGACCGACGCCATCTTCCACGACATCCGGCTCGAGCCCTACCTGGTGGCGACCGCGCGCGCCCATCCGGACCTGGCCGGAGCGCTCGGCGCGCTGGTCGAGCGCACCGCCGGGACGCGGCTCGCCCTGGTCCATGGCGATGTCTCGCCAAAGAACATCCTCCGTGGCGCCGAAGGGCCGGTCTTCCTGGACGCCGAATGCGCCTGGTACGGCGACCCGGCCTTCGACGTCGCCTTCTGCCTCAACCACCTGCTGCTCAAATGCCTGTGGGTGCCGGTGGCGGCCCCGGCCTTTCTGGACTGCTTCGACCGGCTGGCGGCCGCCTACCGCGCCGAAATCGACTGGGAATCCGGTTCTGCCCTGGAATGGCGGGCGGCCACGCTGCTGCCCGGCCTGTTCCTGGCCAGGGTCGACGGCAAGTCGCCGGTGGAGTATCTGACCGACGAGCGCGACAAGGACCGTGTCCGGCGCGTCGCCCGCGCTCTGCTGGAGGACCCGGTCGACCGCCTGTCGGCAATCCGCGATGCCTGGGCCGCGGAGGTTACGCCGTGACGACGATCGATTCCGTACTCGGCCGCAGGGTTTGGGATTCCCGCGGACGGCCGACGGTCGAGGCCGAAATCCGCCTGGCCGGCGGCGCGACCGGCCGCGCCATCGCGCCGGCCGGTGCCTCGACCGGGTCGGGCGAGGCCGTCGATCTGCGCGATGGCGGCCCGGCGCAGGGCGGCTACGACGTGCGCCGCGCGGTCGACAATCTGTCCGGCCCGCTCGCCGAGGCGCTGCGCGGCTGCGACGCGACCGACCAGGCATCGGTCGATCGCCGGATCGTCGCGGTCGACGGCACGCCGGCGAAGTCCAACCTGGGCGCCAATGCCTGTATCGCCGCCTCCATGGCGGCGGCGCGGGCTGCCGCCGCCGCGCTGCACCTGCCGCTCTACAGGGTTCTCGCCGGCGATGGGGCGGTCGGCCTGCCCCTGCCGGAGATTCAGATATTCGGCGGCGGCGCCCATGCCGGCCGACGCATCGACATCCAGGATCTGATGGTGGTCTGCCCCGGCGCCGGCTCGGTGGCCGAGGCGCTCGACTGGACGGCGGAAATCTACCGGGCCGCCGGTGCCCTGATGGACGAAACGCACCGGCGGCTGGGCGTCGCCGACGAAGGCGGCCATTGGCCCGACTTCGCCAGCAACGAGGAGGCCTTGGAGATGCTCGTCCGCGCCATCGAGCGGGCCGGCCTGGCACCGGGCGACGAGGTGGTCGTCGCCCTCGATATCGCGGCGTCCGAGTTCGGCCGGGCGGGGCGCTACCGGCTCGCCCTCGACGACCGGGAGTTGGACAGCGACGGCATGATCGAGATGCTGCTCGGCTGGACCGAGCGATACCCGATCCGGTCGCTGGAGGATCCCCTGGCCGAGGACGATGCCGGCGGTTTCGGGCGGCTGATGGCTGCCGCCGGCGACCGGCTGCAGATCGTCGGCGACGATCTGCTGGTCACCGACGCCGACCGCGTCGCCGCCGCGGCGGCAAGCGGCAACGCCAATGCCGTGCTGCTGAAGCCGAACCAGCGCGGCACCCTGACGGAGACCCTGGCGGCCTGGCGGGCCGCGCAAACGGTGGGGATGGACGGCATCGTCTCGGCCCGCTCCGGCGAGACCGAGGACACCACCATCGTCGACCTCGCGGTCGGCTGGGGCGCCGGCCAACTCAAGGTCGGCTCGATCGCCCGCGGCGAGCGCACCGCCAAGTGGAACGCCCTGTTGCGCATCGAGGAGCGCGAGCAGGCACCGCTGGCCCGGCCGCGCTTCCTGTGAAGGAGACAGTACGCGTCGCTTGCGCCGTTTGACATCGCGCGCGCGATCCGTATAGTCCCGGCGCTCATTCCCGAGAATGTGGAGGCGGTCCGGCCCGACAAGAGGCCGCGTCATCGCTCTCCCGCCCGGCTTCGCGGCGACGCGCGGCCAAGGGACTATCGGGACAAAACGCGACAGAAAGGACCCCTCGATGGGCAAGCGCGCCAGTTCCAAGTACAAGATCAATCGACGCCTCGGCGTCAATCTCTGGGGTCGGC
>JABDIP010000536.1 GCA_013003675.1 Inquilinus sp. | reverse complement strand
GTCGGACAGGGCGCCGGTCTCTCTTCCCAGATAACGCTTGGCGGGTCCGATTATTCCCCCGTGAAGTAATTTCCCGCCGATCGCGCGGTATCTCTCCTGCGAGCCTCAGCGATTGTCCGGATTGGCGAAATCGAACCGGCATCCCGCGTCCCATGCCGAGCGCTGATTTCCGTGGGCGGGTAACTATGTCGGGATAGGATTGGGTCGGGATGGAATTGGCTGGGGGACCTGGATTCGAACCAGGGTTCTCGGAGTCAGAGTCCGATGTCCTACCGCTAGACGATCCCCCAGCGATCGGCGCGGTGTCTATCACAGCGATCATGGGATGTTAAGCCCGCTCGATGTTGCCCGGTAGCCCGATCGCCGGCGGAGTCGGGCCGCCGCCGACTTTTTCAAGGATCGGTTTAAAAAGGTCCCTTGCGACAGCGAGCGGTCTTGGCGATCCGGCAGGCGCCGCGCTACCATGTGTTAACCGATTAACCGGGCTCTCGTCGGGGGCTCGGCAAGAAACCGAACGGGAGGGTGGCACCGCGGTGGTTCAGTTTGCGCTCGACGCCGCCGACGGCACTGGGTTCGCACGCGGTCTGCCGCCGCGGGTGACCTGTGCGGCCGTGGATCTCGGGACCAACAACTGCCGATTGCTGGTTGCCCGGCCGACCCCCTACGGGTTTCAGGTCATCGATGCGTTCAGCCGGATCGTCCGGCTGGGCGAGGGGGTTGACCAGAGCGGCCGGCTGGCGCCCCAGGCGATGGGCCGCACACTTTCGGCGTTGCGCATCTGCGCCGCGAAGATGCGCCAGCGCGGCGTCGATCTCAGCCGCGCGGTGGCGACGGAGGCGTGCCGCAGGGCCGCCAATTTCGATCAGTTTCGCCACCGCGTCGACCGTGAGGTCGGGCTGACGCTCGAGGTGATCTCCGCCGACGAGGAGGCGCGGCTCTCCCTGTACGGTTGCGCGCCCCTGCTCGATCCCGGGATACCCTATGCGTTGGTCTTCGACATCGGCGGCGGCAGCACCGAGCTGACATGGCTGTCGATCGACGATCCCGACGGACCGCGGTTGGTCGATTGCATCAGCCTGCCGATCGGCGTCGTCAACCTCTCCGAACGCCATGGCGGCGGCATGTTGAGTGGTCCGGCCTATGAGCAGATCGTTGCCGAGGTTGCCGGCGGGCTGGCCGAATTCGAATGGCGCAACGGGATCCGCGCCCGCGTCGATGCCGGCGAGGTCCAGGCACTCGGCTCCTCCGGGACGGTAACCACGCTGGCCGGCGTTCAGCGCGGGTTGCGGCGCTACGACCGCTCGCAGGTCGACGGCACGGTGATCGATTTCGACGAGGCAAAGCGGCTCTGTCGCTGGCTGCTGTCGCTCGACCGCGCCGAGCGCGCGGCGGTGCCCTGTATCGGCCGCGACCGTGCCGATCTGGTGGTCGTCGGCTGCGCGGTGCTCGAGGCGATCCTCGACCAATGGCCGGCCGGGCAGCTCCGCGTTGCCGACCGCGGCGTCCGCGAGGGCATCCTGTTCGACCTGATGGCCGGCTGGCACGCCGCGGCGCGGCAGGTCGAGCGCCAGCCTCTCGACGGCTGATACGGTCGATGGCGCGACGACCGGGCCCCCCACGCCCGACCGGCCGGGGCCAGACAACCCGCGTGCGGACGGCCAGCCGTCGTTCGGTTTCTTCCACGCGGTGGCTGCAACGCCAGCTCAATGATCCGTACGTCGCCGAGGCGAAACGGCGCGGCTTCCGCTCCCGGGCGGCGTTCAAGCTGCTGCAACTCGACGAGAGGTTCGGCCTACTGCGGCGCGGCCTGCGCGTCGTCGATCTCGGCGCCGCGCCGGGCGGCTGGACCCAGGTGGCGGTCGACAAGGTTGAGCCCGAGAAATCCGGCGGGTGTGTCGTCGCGCTGGACTATCTGGAAATGGAGCCGATACCCGGTGCGACCGTGCTGACGCTCGACTTCCTCGACGAGGCGGCGCCTGAGCGGCTGAAGGAGGCGCTGGGCGGTGCCGCCGATCTCGTTCTCAGCGACATGGCGGCGCCGACCACCGGCCACCCCGCGACCGATCATCTGAGGATCATGGCTCTGGCCGAGGCCGCCGTCTTGTTCGCCTCGGAAGTGCTGGCGCCGGGCGGTGCCTTCGTCTGCAAGCTGTTTCAGGGCGGCGCCGAGAAATCTCTTCTGGATCAACTCAAACGCAAATTCGCAAAGGTCCGGCATGCCAAACCAGAAGCCAGCCGATCCGATTCGTCGGAAACATATCTGGTAGCCACGGGATTTCGAGATACCCAAGGGAGTTGAGCAACGACAAAAAGGTGCTCAAATAGCCGTCATTGATCGTGAAGATCAGCACCAGATCATCGTGGATGTTTCCATGAGGGAGTATTGCCGCGCCAGGAGGGATTGATGAGACGATATGATTCTCCGCCTATCTCTAGGCTTGTGACTCTTGCCGCGGCGGCGCTCTTGACTATGGCGTCAGCGTGCACGGCCGATGGGCCGCTATTTGAACCGACGCCAATTCAGAATGCCGATCGCGCCGTGGTTTATGTCTATCGTCCCTTTACTTATTTTAACTCCGCCGACCCCGACGTATCGATTCTTTACTTGGATGGTAATCGTCTGAACAGGCTCAGGATTAACGGCTATACGCGGATCGAAGTAGAAGAAGGCGCCCACGTCATCACGATGCGGGATTCGTTCTTTGGAGTTCCCGCATCCGAGGGTAAAGAAATCGCTTTTGAGGCGTTGGCAGGAGATGCCTACTATTTCCGCTACTCGGAAGAACTGGGCAGTGTTGCCTACGTGTACCCCTATGCCTATCCAATCGGCAGGGAAGAATTTATGAGAGTCCCCGAGCAAGTGGCCATGCAGGAAATCCTGGAGACCAGATACATCCCTGTCGAAGCACCTGAATAGCACCGACAGGCGACTGTACTGGTGTGCAGGTCCGATCGGTTTTTCGACGCCCACTGACGGCGGGTCGTAAAGGCTCATCGCCAACCGGCATGGCCGAACATCGGGCGCCGGAATACCAATGCGGTTCTAGACAGCCAGAACCGGCCCTACGGCGTCCTCGATCTCCGCGTCGCCGGCATGGGTCAGGTCCTTGGTGATCTCGCCGGCGACCAGCTTGTGGGCGCGGTCGTCGAGGGCGGCGCGGAGGTCGCCCATCGCCGCCGGCGGCGCGATCAGCACCAGCCGGTCGAAGGCGTCACGGTCCAGTTCCGCGGTCAGCCGCTCGGCGATCGACTTGGCGAACAACGCCTTTTCCTGCCGATGCCAGTCGGCCCGCGGCTCCATGGCATGACGTCCCGGGCCCATGCGGTCATGGGTGCGGCCGGGGCGGTCGCTGCCTTGCTCGCGGGTCGGCGGATTGTCGTCGACCATCTCCAGGCCCGGCACCGGCGACAGCCCCTTGCCGACGCCCTCATTCAGCATGACCCGGGCCCGCGCCCCGTCTGCCACCACGATCCAGGTTCTCAGCGCCTTCGCCGGCATTTTCGATTCCCCCGTTCTCTCGCCACTATGGTCACCACGATATCCTAGCGACCTGGCAGGCGGCCGCCCTGATTCAGGTCAACCGCCGCCTGACCGTGCGGTTCCGACGGGACGGCAGACTGTCCTTCACAAGTGGGCGGCCATCGCTATAGTGCGGCGAATTTCCCAGCCCGGATCGCGGACGCTCGCCCCATGGAAATTCGCCAAGCCTTCACGTTCGACGATGTCCTGCTGAAGCCGGCGGCCTCGTCTGTCCTGCCGGCGGAGACGGACACGCGAACCCGGCTGACGCGGCAGATTGAACTGGGCATCCCGCTGCTGTCGTCGGCGATGGACACGGTCACCGAATCCGCCCTGGCGATCGCGCTTGCGCAGTCCGGCGGCATCGGAGTGATCCACCGAAATCTGGATGTCGAGCGTCAGGCGGAGGAGGTGCGCAAGGTCAAGCGCTTCGAATCCGGCATGGTCGTCAACCCGATCACCATCGCGCCGACCGCCACCCTCGCGGACGCGCTGACCCTGATGCAGCGGCACTCGATCTCCGGTATCCCGGTGGTCGAGAAGAACGACCGGCTGGTCGGCATCCTAACCAACCGCGACGTTCGCTTCGCCTCCGACCCGGCCCAGCCGGTCGGCGAGCTGATGACCAAGGACAATCTGGTCACTGTGCCGCCAGACACCGATCGCGATGCCGCCAAGCGCCTGCTGCACCAGCACCGGATCGAGAAACTGCTGGTCACCGACAGCGACCGCCGCTGCATCGGCCTGATCACCGTGAAGGATATCGAGAAGGCACAGCTCCATCCCGCGGCCTGCAAGGATGAGCAGGGCCGGCTTCGGGTCGCCGCCGCGACCGGGACCGGCGACAAGGGGCTGGCGCGCGCCGAGGCGCTGTTCGACGCCGGCGTCGACGTGCTGGTGATCGACACCGCGCACGGCCATTCGGACGGCGTGCTGAACGGCGTCAAGTCGGCCAGGCGCCTGGGCAACTACACCCAGATCATCGCCGGCAACGTCGCCACAGCCGACGGCGCCAAGGCGTTGATCGACGCCGGCGCCGACGCGGTCAAGGTCGGCATCGGCCCGGGGTCGATCTGCACCACGCGGATCGTCGCCGGGGTCGGCGTGCCGCAGCTGACCGCTGTGCTGGACGCCGCCGAGGCCGCACGCGAGCGCGATACTCCGGTGATCGCCGATGGTGGGATCAAATATTCCGGCGACCTCGCCAAGGCGTTGGCCGCCGGTGCCGATTGCGCGATGATCGGCTCGCTCTTGGCCGGCACCGACGAGGCGCCGGGCGAGGTGGTGCTCTACCAGGGCCGGTCCTACAAGACCTATCGCGGCATGGGCTCGGTCGGCGCCATGGCGCGCGGCTCCGCCGATCG
>JABDIP010000522.1 GCA_013003675.1 Inquilinus sp. | reverse complement strand
CCCCGGGCCGAAGCTTCATTCCCTATTGGGCCGCCGCCAGCGGAGCCGCATTCACGGCGTTCTGATAGGTAGCGAGGGCGCTGTCGAGGGAGTTGGCCTCGACGAACACATCCGCGACCCCCTTCATGAAGGTCGGAACTGCGCCGCCCAGCCACTTGTCGGAAAGCTGATCGGCGACCGACGGGAAGGACATGGTGCCGATCGACGATCTCGTGGCCTCCAGATCCATGCCGGATTCCCGGGCGATCACGGCCAGCATGGCCTCGTTGTTGCCGGCATTCCATTCGGCATTTGCCGCGGCGGTGACGGCAAGGAAGTCGGCCACAACATCCGGGTTCTCGGCAACGAAGTCGGCCGGAGCCGATGTCACGTCGAATACCAGAATGCCCAGCTCCTCCTTCTCGGCACCGGTCAGCAGCACGTTTCCGTGCTCCTTCATGCGGCCCAACCCGCCGCCATATCCGCAGGCGAAGTCGACCGCCTTCTGCGCCAGCGCGGCCGCACCCTCGGGCGGGGCCATGTTGACGACGTCAAGGCTGGCGAGATCGATGCCGAAATGGTCCATCTGACGCAGGAAGCCGTAGTGGGCGGCTGTCCCCAACGGTACCGCCACTTTCAGGCCCGCTAGTTCGTCCGCCGAATCCTTGTCGATCTCCAAATCGGCATGGACGACGCAGTTGTCGTTCTCGGAATAGCTGACGGCAATGTCGAGAACCTGGATGTCCTGGCCTGCCGACGCCGCAACCACAAACGGGGGAACGCCCTGGCTGACGGACATCTGCACATCGCCGGATGCCATGGCCGCCGACATGGCCGTGCCGGTCTCGAAGGACCGCCAGTTGACCTCCATACCGAGAGCGCGCTCATATTCGCCATCGGCCTTCGCGGCCAGGAACGGCATCGGCCATTCCAGGAAATAGGCCACGGTTATCTCGTCCAAGGCCTTTGCCGTCTGCGCCGAGAACCCAAACGCGGCGGTTGCCGCCAGCGCGGTCATCAATTTCTTCACGTGCCTTCTCCTGTTCCAATTTTTTGTCGTTGTTCGTTTTGATCGAATTGGTGTCATTCTTTTCCTGACACTCCGCACCGTCAACTATGAAGCAAATTTGCCGCCCCCTTAGGTCCAATTCGCTCTGGTCTAAGGTGCCAGAATTCAGGGACCTATCGCATTTCCAAAGTGTCGCGCATGCGCATCCAGGACATCGCGAGACTGGATCCGGCGCGTTGGGTCCCCCTGAAAGCGAAGGGCCTGATGGGCGAAATCGGGAATGGCAATGTCTCGAGGCCGGCGCCCAGTAGCCGTTCCGCCAGAACCCGACCCATCACCAGCGACATGGCGACACCGCGCCCATTGTATCCGAGGCCGGCGATCACGCCGGGCGCCGGTTCATGAAGGTGGGGAATCCGGTCGGCGGTCAGCGCGATCCGCCCGCCCCAGAAATACCGCCAAGCGACCCGACGCAGGCTGGGGAAGATCCTGGCGACATCCTGCAACAGCCATCGACGTCCCCCGAGACCTCCAAATGGCCTGCGAAATCCGATACCGCCGAACACCGCCTGATTGCCGGGTCCTCGGCGCGCATACATGATCATCCTCTTGGTGTCGGAGATCGTATGCCCCTCCGGCAGGATGGTGCCGATCTCCTCGTCACTCAACGCATCGGTGGCGATCTGAATCGGGTAGACCGGGAGAATGGACCGGGCCAGCCCGGGGATCAGCCCATCGGTATATCCATTGGTCGCCAGCACGACGGATTGGGCGAGGATCTGGCCGCGATCTGTGGACAGTTTCCAACGTGAACCGGTTCTTTCCGCCGTCGACACAGGGGCATTGCGAAAAATCCGCGCGCCCGCTTTCCGTGCGGCATCCGCCAGCCCGCGCGCCAGCGAGAGCGGCTGAATTGCGCCGCCTTTGGCAGACAGGACGCCCGTATCGTAGGCCGGTGATCTGGTGCGCCGGCGCAGTTCCGCGCCGTCGACAAACTCGAATCCCGCGCCGAATGCGTTCCAGGCCTTGGCGGCCTTCCGGGCGGTGTCGCGCGCCGCCGGGCAATGGTCGACCCTCAGCCACCCATTCTGTCGGGCATCGCAGGCGATCCCGTATCTGCGCACCAGTTCGAACAACTCTTCCGCGGAGTTGAGCGAGACCTCCGCCAGGCGCTCGAAATATACATCGCCGACCGCCTTCCTGAGATGTTCGGGCCGCTCGACCGGCAACATCGGGTTGACCTGGCCGCCATTGCGCCCGGACGCCCCCCAGCCAACATCCTTCGCGTCGAGCACGATAGTGCGGCACCCCCGCTCGGCGAGATCCAGAGCGGCGCGAAGGCCGGTGAACCCGGCCCCGACGATGGCGACATCGCACTCCGCATCGACAGCATCCTCTGACAGATGGTCGGCCCGGGACAGCGGGCTGCTCCCAAAGCGATGGGGCGGACTGCATTGGTCAGCCCCCCTGATCCCGGCGTTCCCGATCGGATGGAGGGTGCCGCTTCATGGGCCGAATGCGCCCTTGATCAGCCCGATGACGGAAAGGGCGATCAGCAATCCGAAAACGATCTTTCGGAACGAGGTGGGAGTGCTCTTGGTGAACTGCCGGCCGCCGATGTACAGCCCGGCCAATGCCAGCGGCAGGCCGGTGGCATACCGGCCGGCCACCTCCCCGGTCATCAGCCCCTGATAGGCGAACAGGACGCCGGCATAGGAATCCAGCAGGAAGAAATAGCCGATCATGGTGGCGCGCATCACCCTCGGCGAGCCGTCGCGGGCGACCAGCAGGAGCGCGATCGGCAGGCCGCCCAAGGCCGACAGCCCGTTCGCCACACCGGATACGAAGCCGGCACCGACACTCGCCAGCGTGCCGCTTGCCCGATGGGCCTTGATGCCGCACAGCAGCAACAGCGAGGCCAGGATGATGATAAACGCGATGAGGATGCGCGCGGTGTCGGCGGACAGCCAGACCAGCCCGGCCACGCCGACCGGGTTGCCCGCTGACGCGCCGACCAGCAGCAGGACCAGTGTTCGCCAGTCGATCCGACGCCAGATGCCCGGCGCCTGCAGAATACTGGCCGTTACCTCGAGCAAGATGGCGATCGGCACAATTTCGGCTGGCGGCAGCAGCAATGTCAGCGCGGCGACGATGATCGCCGACAACCCGAATCCGGCATAGCCGCGCGCGAAGCCGGCCAAAAAAAGCGCCGCCGCGCCAATCGCGAGGCCGCCCCATCCGAGCGCGTCGATCAATACGCATCGCCTGATGCGGTCTGGTCACGATCCCTTCGCGGCATTCGTCAGCGCGCCTTGCCGATGAGTTCCGCCAACAAGGCGATCCCCGGCTCGATGCGGTCTTCGGGGATCGACGAGAAGCCGAGGCGGAAATGGTTCTTCGGCGGGACCTCGCCGGCGAAGTTGATCGCGCCCGGCTCGATCAGCACGCCTTTGTCCCTGGCGGCGACCGCCAATGCGTCGGCGTCGAGGCTTGGCGGCCCTTGCACCCAGTAGCTGGTACCGCCGAAACTCGGCATGCGGCTCCAGCCGGGGAAGTGGCAATTCAGCGCCTGTCCCATGGTGCGCCAGCGGCCGCGATAGGCGCGGTGCAGCCGGTGGATCAGGGTGTCGTAGTGGCCGCCGGCCAGAAACAGGGCGGCGGTGCGCTGGTTGTTGCCCGGCGGGTGTCGCAGCATCAGACGGCGCAGCGCGCGCGCCTCCCGGATCACCGTCGGCGACGCCACCACGAACCCGAGCCTGAGCCCGGGCATGAGCGATTTCGACAGGCTGCCCACATACATGACCCGGCCGTCGCGATCGAGGGACTTCAAGGCCGGATACGGCTCGCCGCAGAAATTCGTCTCGGACTCGTAGTCATCCTCGATGATGACGGCGCGGTTGCGGTGGGCCGCCGCAAGCAGCGCCTTGCGACGGTCCAGGCTCATCGTCACGGTGGTCGGGAACTGATGGCTCGGCGTCGTGAAGACCAGTTCCGTCCCGACCAGCCGGTCGTCGACGGCGATCCCGGCATCGTCGACCGGGATGGTGCGAAGCTGGTCGGTCCTCAGCCGGAAGATGTTGCGCACGTCCGGATATCCCGGATCCTCGACTGCGACGGTCGTCGTCGGCATCACGAACAGGCTTGCGAGAAGATAGAGCGCGTTCTGCGCCCCCAGCGTCACCAGGATCTCGTCCGCATTCGCCGAGATGCCGCGCCGGGGCAGGATACGCCGTCGGATCTGCTCGATCAGCATCGGATCGTCCTGCGTGAAGCGATCCTCGGTCCAGGCGTCGAGCCATCGCGTGCCCATGGCCTGGCGCACGCAGTCGCGCCATTCGGCGATCGGGAACAGCTCGGCGTCCATCTGGCCGTAGATGAACGGGTAGGGGTAGTCGCGCCAGTCGACCGGCTTCTGGATGTTGTCCTGCCGGGTCGGCTGGACCCGGAACCGGCGCGCCCAGTCGACCGGGCGCCTATCGTCTGCCACCTCTGCGCCGGCCGCTTCGAAATGGACCGTATGCGCATCCTCCGCCACGTAGAATCCGCTGCGCTCACGTGCCGCCAGGAAGCCGTCGGTGACCAGCGCCTGATAGGCCAGTGTCACCGTGTTGCGCGACACTTTCAGCCGGCGCGCCATCGCCCGTGTTGACGGCACCGGACTGCCCGGCGCCAACTGTCCGTCCAGCACCGCCGAGACAAGCGTCTGGCGAATCTGCGACTGCAGCGTCGTTGCCTCGGTGCGTTCCAGATGAAAGAGCGCGTCGCGCATGGTCGGTCGGGTACTGGGCCCCTGGGTGCGGGTGGCCTTACGGTTCGGCCCGATCTGGCCCTACGATGGAGCCAGTTCGGCACACTAGTATCGCTGTCGGGTCAACTGCAACAGGTGCGGGGTCTGCCATGAGTGCCGAAATCCAGGTGCTGGAACACGACAAGCAGCGTGTGAACACGCTGGAACACCATTGGATGCCGTTCACCGCCAATCGCGAATTCAAGAAGGCGCCGCGCCTGATCGTGCGCTCCGA
>JABDIP010000501.1 GCA_013003675.1 Inquilinus sp. | reverse complement strand
AACAACGCTCTCGGCTATCTGCCGTTTCGCCTCAATCGCGATCGGCGGTCCGACCAGGAGACGGCGATCTTCGAATTCCCGATCGCGATCGAGGACGAGAAGCCGCCGGCGATGGGCAGCCGGGTCGACGCGGCGATCGCCCTGGCCCGGACCGTCGGCCGCTATGGCGGCACGATCGTGGTGCTGACCCATCCCAACGAGCTCGGCCACAAGCTCGTCTTCCATGAGCGGTTCGTCGCCGCTATCCGCGACGAGGCCTGGTTCGGCAGTCTCTCCGATTTCGGCCGCTGGTGGGCTGCCCGCGACGCGGTCGCCTTGGATGCGGCCTGCGCCCGGGCGGTTTGCGAGATTACGGTGGAGGCGCCGGTCGCCCTGCGCGGCCTGCCGATCGCCTTGCCGCCGGGCTGTGACCTGATCGACCCGCCCGTCGGCGTGCGCGCGCTGCCGGCCGGCGCCCTCCTGGCCCTGGCCGACGGCACGCATGTGCTGCGCTGCCGCCGGCGTGCCGAGGCGCCGTCGTGACCGGCCAGGCCGCGCGCCGTCCCAGGCGACTAGCGGCGGCTGGCTGGGTGCTGTCATTGGCCGCCCTCGCCATGTCGAGCACGGGGCGGGCCGATGCGGCCGACTGGCTGTCGGTGTGCCCGGACCGGGGCGGGCTGCCGCCGACGGACGAAGCCGGCCATGCCTTGCGCTATTGGGCGCAGCCGGAGGCCGGCCGGTGGGTCGTGGCCGGCGCCGCCCGGCCGCCAGCCGCGGCCGCCTGCAGCAGCATGCCGCTGCCGGTCTCGGTGGCGGAGATTCGCTGGATCGGCGTGGTTTCCGAGAGCGGCCGGGCCATGACCGAGCGCGTCGACCTGCAAATTCCGGTCGGCCGCGAATTCGACGATGTCCGCGACGTCGAGATCGTGCTGCCGGCCGTCTCCGATGGTGACCCCGCGCCGACGCCGGCCGTCGAAACCCTGGCACCGACTGCGCCGACTGGTCGGGAGCCGCCGCGCCGGTCCGGCTGGTCCTGGGCGCCGGATCGCTGGATGCAGGACGGCAGCGGCCTGCTCGACGAGGCGGCGGCGCTCGGTATCGGCGTGCTCTATATCAGCGTGCCGGTCGAGGAATCCGGTTTCGATCCGCAGCGCCTGGCCGATTTCATCGCCGACGCGGGCGGCCGCGGGATCGCCGTCTGGGCGGTCGAGGGCGATCCGCACGCGGTCCAGCCGGGCCCGCGGGAGCGGTTCGTGCGCCGGGCGGCGGCGCTCGCCGCCTACAACGCGGCACGGCCGACGGCCGAGCGGCTGGCCGGCATCCAGTACGACATCGAACCCTATTTGCTGCCGGGCTACGCCGCCGATCCGGCGGGCTGGCAGGCGGCCTATGTCGAGACGATCGCCGCCTTGCGCCGGGCCGCCGACCTGCCGACGGAGATCGCCATCCCATTCTGGTTCGGCCGCGACGGCGGCGGGCAGGGCCCGCTGCTCGATCGGCTGGCGCCGCATGTCGACAGCGTCGCGGTGATGGCCTATCGCACCGATGTCGCGGAGCTGCGCCGCTTCGTCGAGCCGATCTTCGTCTGGGCGGAGGGCGGCCGTCGCGACATCCGTATCGCACTGGAAAACGGGACGCTGCCGGATCGGGCCAATACGATGTTCGTCCGGCGCCAGGCTGGCGAGTTGTGGTTGGTCGATTTCGCCCGCGATCGGCTGGCCATCCTGCTGCGGGGCCCCGCTGGCAATCCGCACGGGCCCGCCTATGCGCGCCAGACAGACTGGCCGGTCCCGGCCGACCGGATCAGCTTCGGCGGCCGGCTTGACGTGCTGTTGGCGGTGGCACGGTCGCTGGAAGCCGACTTCGCCGGCCGGCGCGGCTTCGCTGGCATCGCCCTGCATGGTGTGCTCGGGCAGAAAGGCCGATAGGGCTGACCGTTCCGCCGGTCAGGCGGCGGACGCCTTGGCGGCCTGCTCGCGGACTTCCGGCACCTCGAAATGGAAAGTGGTCCCGACGCCGAGTTCAGTGTCGAAGTTGATGGTGCCGCCATGGGCATCGACGATCATCTTGCAGATGCTGAGGCCGAGGCCGCTGCCGCCTTTCTCTCGCCGGTCCGAGCCGTCGGCCTGGGAGAACCGCTCGAAGGCCTCGCCGCGGAATGCCTCGGGAATCCCCGGCCCGTGATCGGCGACGCTGACCCGGACCCGCCCGTTGCGCCGGAACACCTTGACCTCGACCGAGCCGCCGCGCGGCGAGAATTTGACGGCGTTCGACAACAGATTGGTCAGCACCTGGATCAATCGGTCGGAATCTGCCGCAACGCGGACATCGGCCGGGTTGCGTTTCACCGCGATCGTTACGTCGTGCTCGCGCGCGAAGGCGGCGATGGCTTCGACGGCATCCTTGACCATCGGTGCCATCGCCGTCGGTTCGATCTGGAACTTTGCGCTTCCCGATCCGATGCGCTCGAAATCCAGGATGTCGTTCAGCAGCCGGACGAGCCGGTGGCAGTTCTTGTAGGCGATATCGATCATCGACTGTGCCCGCTCCGGCAGCGTGCCAACGCTGCCGCCGGCGACCAGGCCCAGAGCGCCCATGATCGACGTCATCGGCGTGCGCAGCTCATGGCTGACGGTGGAGATGAACTCGTCCTTGATGCGTTCGATCTTCTTGCGCTCGGTGATGTCGCGGACGATCCCGGTGAACAGGCGCTGGTCGCCGAAGCGCACCTCGCTGATGGTCAGCTCAATGGGGAGTTCGGCGCCGTCGGCCCGATGCGCCGTCAGTTCGCGGGTCTCGCCGATGAAGCGGGCCACGCCGGTATCCACGTACCGCTTCAGATAGCCGGGATGGGCGGCCCGCTCGTCGGGGTGCATCAATATGCTTACGTTGCGGCCGATCAACTCGCTGGCGCTATAGCCGAACATTTGCTCGATGGCCGGGTTGATCCGTTCGATGGTGCCGACCTCGTCGATGGTGACCACGCCGTCGGCGGCGGTCTCGAACACCGCCCTGGCACGGGATTCGCTCTCGCGTAGCGACGCCGCGGTCTCCATGCGCCGTTCGATTTCACGTTCCAGCTCGGCATTGCTCTTGGCGAGCGCCTCGGTCTGCCGCCGCAGCTCCGCCTCGCGCGCCTTCAACTCGCTGATGTCGGTCCGCAGGCCGACGATGCCGCCATCCTCGGTGCGCTGTTCCTGGATGCGCAGCCAGCGGCCGTCATTGAGTTGCTGCTCGATCGTCCCGTCGCCCGGGTTACGGTGCAAACGGACGCGCTCCTGCACGAACTCCTCGACTCGGCCGACCGCCTCGGCGTATTGGCCGCGTTCCGCGCCGTGGCGGATGACGTCCTCGAACCGGGCGCCGGTCTCGATGGCCTCCGCGCTGTCGGCGTAGAACTCGCGATAGCGCGAATTGCACAGCGCCAGGCGATCCTCTTTGTCGTACAGGGCGAAGCCGTCGGACATCGCCTCGATTGCGGTGGAGAGCCGGGCCTGGGTCTTCTGCAGCTCGGTTTCGGCTGATTTCCGCTCGGAGATGTCGAGGGCGATATAGATCGCCCCGGCCGCCGTGTGGTCGCCGCCCTTCATCACCGTGGACGACAACAGGATGGGGATCGTCTTGCCGGTGCAGGTGACGGCAATCGTTTCCGCCGAAGTCCGCTGGCCCTGCAAACGCCGGCCACGAACGTTGATGAGGCCGCGATTTTCGGCCGGCGGCAGGAAGAATTCGCCGATCTGCCGGCCGATCATCTCGTCGCGGTCGTAGGACAGCAGCTGGCAGGCGGCGCGATTGACCGTCCGGACGCAGCCGGAGCGGTCGACGGCGACGAGCATCTCGCTCATCGAGTTCAGGATGTTGTCGAATTCGTCGCGCGACGTCGTGGTTTCCTGCAGCCGCTCGATCATGTCGTTGAAGGATCGGGCGAGGTCGCGAAATTCGGCCGACCCGCGCGGCTTGACCCGCTGCGACAGATGGGCGGCGCCGCCGATGCCGCGGATCGAGCTGGCGAATTCGATCAACGGCCGCGTCGTCAGATAGGCGGTCAGCACGATGCCGGCGGTCAGCGCGCCAATGGTGCAGATCAAGGCGAGCAGGGCGATGCCGCGAACACCGACCACCGGCGCCATGGCTCTCTCGGGCGCGGTGGCCACAAGCAGGGCGATGCCCGGCGTGTCGGGGATCGCGACGATGGTCCTGACCCAGCCCACCAACTGGCCGGCATCGAGAGCCGCACCGACCTGGGCGAGGTCCGGATTGGAGCCATAGAGGACCGAGTAGTTCTGGTCGACGACGAAATAGGCGTCGGCCTGGCCGCCGACGGCGAGGATCGACGCCAACTCCCGCGCGTCGAATTCGACGATGATGGCGCCTTCGGGCAGCCCCTCGTAGATCACCGGCGCGGCGATCAGCATGCCGTCGCGGGCGATGCGGGTGATCGTCTCGCCCCACATGACCGCCTGGAACCAGGGCGCATTCTCGTAGGAACGGCCTTGGCCGTTGTCGATGATCACCCGGCCGCGGTAATCGGTCAGGGTGATCGCCGCACCGCCCGGCCCGGGCATGCGCATCGAACGGAACATCGTCGGCAGGTAGTTGTTACGTTCGACCGTGTCGGCCAGACCGTTGACGATCAGGTCGTTGCCGGCGAGGGCCGTGGCGGCGTCGGTGAGGATATGCAACTCCGCCGCCAGCGAATCCGCAAGTCGAGCGGCATCGCGTTCGATGGCGCCGCGCACCTCGGCCGCGACGGTGCGCTCGGTTACCACGGAGGCGGCGTACCAGACGCCGACCAGCACCAGGACGGCGACCGGCAGGACCCGCAGCAGGACGCGGGGAAGCAGACGGTTGGTACGATTCCTGATGCTCACGGCAGCGGGACCGGAATGATCGCTCCGGTCTCGTCGTAGCGGCAGAGGCGATAGTCACTCGCGTCCAGCGCGTCGTGCCGGGCCTCGGTGAATGGCGGGTCGTAGTGCCGCACCAGCCCCTCGTAGCGGCCGAGATCCTCCAGCGCGTCGCGGACCCGTCGACGATCCGCGCTGCCGGCTTGTTCGATCGCCAGACGCAGCAGGTGGATCAGGTCGTAGGCGTGCGCGGTGCCGACCGGCGAGACCACGTCGGCCGGCGACGTGCAGCCGTCGAAGCGTTCGCAATAGGCGCGGGTGACGCGATCCGCCTTGTCGGGGAACGGGGGATCGATGAAGGAGAATGTCTGCAGGAACGACAGATCGACCGCAGCGATCGCTTCCGCGGCCTGGGCGTGGAAGTCGCCGCCGGTGATCCCCCAATGGGAGATGATCGGCAGGCGCTCTTCCGGCGGCCGCGCGGCGACTTCGCGCAGCGCGACGATGCCGTCCGGAGCGTTGGCGACCAGGACAATCACCTCGGCGCCGGCGGCGACCAGGGC
>JABDIP010000495.1 GCA_013003675.1 Inquilinus sp. | reverse complement strand
CCGGAGGCGGCGGTCGGCGGCCCGATCGGCCTGCTGAAGGATGGCGATATCATCACCATCGATGCCGAGGCCGGCACCATCGACGTCGCCCTGTCCGATGCGGAGATTGCGGATCGCCGCAAGAGCTGGAAGCCGCGCCAGCACGATTACCAGTCCGGCGCATTGTGGAAATACGCCCAGCAGGTCGGCGACGCCGAGAAGGGCGCGGTGACCCATCCCGGCGGCGCGGCGGAAACCCACGTGTACGCGGATATCTAGCGGCGGCTCGAACGCCCGGATGAAAGTCGACGGCCCGATGACCGCCGTCCGCCTGCGGGCATTCGAGCCAGTGGATGGCGACCGCTGCGCGGCGATCTATCTGGCGGGGCGGCGGGTCGCCTTTCCCTGGGTACCGCCGGAGCGGTTCGCGGCGGCGGATTTCGACCGGGACACCGTCGACGAGGAAATCTCCGTGGCGGTCGCCGGGGACGGAACGATCCTCGGATTTGTCTCGGTGTATCGGTCCGGCAGTTTCGTCCATCACCTCTATGTCGATCCCGGGCGGCGAGGGCAGGGCATCGGCCGGGTGCTGTTGCACCACGCCGTGGCATCGCTGCCGGCGCCGCGGCGCCTGAAATGCGTGATCGCCAATCGGCCGGCGATGGAATTCTATCGTCGCGCGGGCTGGGTCGAGGAGGAGCGGGGCGAGGATGACCTCGGCCCCTATGCGACACTTGAATTCTAGGCGGTGACGGCGCTCGGCGGCGCACTCCGTGTCGATTCCGCCGGCAGCGGTTGCGCCGCGAAATGCTCGAAGACGAAGGAGAGATAGCCGCCGACCACGGCGAACTGGAGGAACAGGGCGAGCGAGCCGAGCAGGGCCGACCCGTGACCGAGCCACCAGGCCGCTTCCCGCGCCAGGAGGATTTCCGACGCCGCCCCCAGCCCGGCCCCGAGCACCAGCAGCGGTCCGGCGCACATGACGCCTCCGATAAACAGGCACCAGGCATTGCCGCGGGTCAGCGCCCAGGAGCGGGAGAGTGTCATCACGCGCCGTTCCAGGGCGATGCCGGGGAAGATCAGGATCAACCGGCAGATCGACACGATCACGATCAGCATCGCGCCGGCCAGCGGCCAGATCAGCGCCGGCGAGGGGCGCCCGCCGCCGGCGTCGGCGATCATCGTCATCGCGACGACCGGAACATAGAGGATGCCCAGCAGGGCGAGGACGAAACCCAGGTAGCGCAGCTCGCGACGGCCTAAGCGGGCAACCCGTCTCGCCTCGCCGTGCGATGCGACGACCCGGTGCCAAGCGACGACGATGGCCGCGCCGGCCAGCGCCATCACCAGCGGGCCGGCGAAGGCGAGTTGCATGCCCCCCATGCGCGTCGCCAGGACCGGCGCCGCGATGACGGCGGCATGTGCGGCGACGAACCAGATCCAGCCAATCCGCGCCAACAAGAGGATGTGACGGAAGGCGAAGGCATAGCCCCTGGACACGGTGTCGATGAGCGGCAGTCGGATCATGAGATCGAGTGTCGCGAGGGAGAATTTACAACTCTTTAACACATGCAATTTGCGACGATTTCGGCCCGTATTTCCAGGTCGCGCCGGTCCGACCAGCGGCCGAAAAAACGACGGGGCCGGGACATGCCGGCCGTCGACGCGCCTGCCCTCGACGCAGCCTGTCCGATAGGCAAGCGCCATCGCGGCGGCGACGGCGATCAGGTCCACGGCGGCATCGACCGGGTTCAGGCGGCGTCCGCCGCCTCGCGCAGGGTGACGACGACCGGCGTGTGGTCGGACGCCTTGGGCAGTCCGCGCGGGCCGCGGTCGATGGCGCAGGCCTCGAGCCGGTCGGCGGCCTGCGGCGACAACAGGAAATGGTCGATGCGGATGCCGTTGTCCAGCTCCCAGGCGCGGCGCTGATAGTCCCAGAAGGAATAGGCGCCGGGGTCGTTGTGCAGGGCGCGATACGCCTCGGTCAGCCCCAGGTTGAGCAGACTGCGATAGGCGCGTCGGGTGTCGAGCCTGAACAGCGCATCATCGGCCCAAGCCGCCGGGTCGTAACAATCCTCCGGCGCCGGGATGACGTTGAAGTCGCCGCCCAGCAGGAAGGGCTGCTCGCTCTCCAGCAGCGCCGCGACGTGGTCGCGCAGCCGCGCCATCCAGGCCAGCTTGTACGGATATTTCGGGCTGTCGACCGGATTGCCGTTGGGCAGATAAAGACCGCCGACCCGCAGATCGTCGATCTCCGCCTCGATATAGCGCGCCTGCTCGTCGGCCGGGTCGCCGGGCAGCGCCTCCGCGGTCACCGTCATCGGCCGTTTCGAGAGCAGGGCGACGCCGTTGTAGGATTTCTGCCCGACGACGGCGACGTTGTAGCCGAGGTCCTCGATTTCCAGCTGCGGGAACCCGGCTGCCTCGCACTTGATCTCCTGCAGCAGCGCCACGTCGGGCGCCGCCGTGCGCAGCCAGTCGAGCACGTTCGGCAGCCGCGCCTTGATCGAATTGACGTTCCAGGTGGCGATGCGGAGCATGGCGGCCGATGGGTGGGCGTTGCGCGGCGCCCATCATGCCGGGATTCGCTCAGAGCCGCCAGTCGGCGGCGCAGCCACCGCTCAGATCGCGAAGGAACTGCCGCAGCCGCAGGACGAGGTCGCGTTGGGGTTGCGGATCTGAAAGGACGCGCCGATCAGCTCCTCGACATAGTCGATCTCCGCCCCGGCGAGTAGGTCGAGCGACACTTCGTCGACGACCACTTTGACGCCGTCGCGTTCGAAGGTCAGATCGTCGTCGCGTACGGTGTCGTCGAAGCTGAAGCCGTATTGGAAGCCGGAGCAACCGCCGCCGGAGACCGCGACGCGCAACATCAGCCCGTCATCCGACTCGGCGCGGATCAATTCCGCGACGCGCCGCGCCGCCGATGCGCTGATCAGCAGGCGGTTCCCCTCGGTCGGTTCGGCCAGTTGCATGTCGCTCATCTCTTCGATCTACGCGGCGGACGGTCGATAGAGAGGATGTGGTGATCGGCGACGCGCTGTCAAAGGGCGCCGACCATCACCGCCCATTTTTTAAAGCATAACCTTTAAAAAGTCCATCGGGCTCGAGTCCGGCGCGTCGCCGACCGTGGCCATGGTCAAAAATGCGGGCTAGGGTGCGCGCCATGCATGCCTGTTTTGCCTCCGACCCGTCGAAGAGCCGCGGCCGGCTGCATCCGGAGGCGGAGAGCCCGACCCGGTCGGCGTTCCAGCGCGACCGCGACCGGATCATCCATTCCGGCGCCTTCCGCAAGCTGAAGTACAAGACCCAGGTTTTCATCTATCACGAGGGCGACTATTACCGGACCCGGCTAACCCACAGCCTGGAGGTCGCGCAGATCGCCCGCTCGGTCGCCCGCTGCCTGGCCCTCGACGAGGATCTGGCCGAGGCGCTGGCTCTGGCGCACGATCTCGGGCACACGCCGTTCGGCCATGCCGGCGAGGATGCGCTGAACGCGGCGATGGCCGAGTTCGGCGGCTTCCGCCACAACGAGCAGACCCTGCGGGCGGTCGCCCTGCTGGAACGGCGCTATGCCGAATTCGACGGCCTGAACCTGACCTGGGAGACGCTGGAGGGCCTGGTCAAGCACAACGGCCCGGTGCTGCCGCTGGCGGCGGGCGAGCGGCTGCCGGAGACGGTCGCCTGGCTCGACGGCCAGGTCGATCTGGCGCTTGAACGGCAGCCGGGGCCGGAGGCACAGGTGGCGGCGATCGCCGACGGCATTGCCTACAGCAACCACGACATCGACGACGGGTTCCGCGCCGGGCTGCTGAAGCTCGACGCGCTACGCGCGGCGCCGCTGATCGGCGCGGCGATAGAGGCGGTCGAACGGCGTTATCCCGGCCTCGAACCGCGCCGGCTGATCCATGAATCGGTGCGCCGGCTGATCGACCGCATGGTGACCGACCTGCTGGCCGAAACCCGCCATCGCCTCGACGCCCTGGCGCCGGCCGATGCCGACGCGGTGCGCGGTGCCGGGGAACCCGTGGTCGCCTTCGCGCCGGAGATGGCGGAGGCGGACCGGGCCTTGCGCGCCTACCTGTTCCGCCACATGTATCGGCACGACGACGTGAACCGGGAAACCGCACGGGCGCGCCGGATTGTTCAAGACCTGTTCAGCGCCTTTTTTGCCGGGCCCGACCTGCTGCCGGTCGATTGGCGGATGGCGGCCGAAGCTGCCGAATCGGGTGAGCGGGCCCGATTGGTGGCCGATTACATCGCCGGCATGACCGACCGTTTCGCCCTGCAGGAACATCGCCGGCTAGGTCTGCCGGCGACGGAAATTGTTCCTGAATCCAAGCGGCTATAAGGGTTTGTTAACATTTATATAAATTAACTATCGCCGACCGGTCGCACCGGGCCGGGAACGAAGTCCGGAAACGCTTGGCCGGCACGGGACCATCTGCTAATCCCCGGCCAGCAGGTCGTTCGCTGGCGCCCGGGCAGTCAACTGCACACGGCGTCGCGTCAGACGGAACAGAGGCCTCCAGACACATGAGCGATTGGGCAAAAGACGACTTGATGGACCCCGCGTTCGGCGAGGAGGACGGTGGCGATCCCGGCAGCGGTCGCGGCTCGCGCGTCATCCGGCACGTCATCGCCCTGGTCCTGGTCCTGATCGCCGTCGGCGGATTGAGCTATGGCGCCTGGTATGGGTTCCAGAGTTGGCAAACCCGGGGCGGCGAGGGGTTGGCGCCGATGATCCGCGCCGATGCCGGGCCGACCCGGGTGCGCCCGGAGCAGCCCGGCGGTATCGTCATCCCGCACCAGAATCGGGAGATCCTGAACGATCTCGGCGGCGACGGCGCACCGGCCACGGCCGAGCGGTTGTTGCCGCCGCCGGAGCAGCCGGTTGCCCGGCCGGTCCCGACCCAGGCCGCCGCCTTGGCGCCGGCCCCGGTTCCGGCGGCCACCACGGTCGCCGCCACGCGGCCGGCGGCCCCCGCGCCGCAACCCGTGGCGGTCGAGCGGAACGCGGATGAGAAGCAGGCGACCGCGGCGATCGTGCCGCCGGTACCCGCACCGCGGCCCCAGCTTGCCCAGGCGCCGGCGGAATCGGCGCCGCAGTTGAACACCGCGCCGGCGGCCCAGGCGGCGCCCAGCCGGCCGGCCGAATTCACCTCGGTCGGCGCGCTGATGGCGGCGCACCGGGTGCAACTCGCCGCCGTCGACAGCGAAGAGGCGGCGCGCCGCGCCTGGCTCCGCTATCAGGGGCTCTACCCCGAGGCGCTGGCCGATCTCAGCCTTCTGGTGCAGCGTGTCGTCGTCAACAACCGCACCTATTTCCGGGTCCAGGGCGGACCGCTCAATGCCGCCGGCGCCCGGCGCACCTGCGAAAAGGTAAAGGCGCGCGGCGCCGATTGCCTGGTTGTCCGGCCGTAGGCGACCGCTCGCGGCCGTACTCGGCTGCGCCGGGACCAGCCTGACAGGGGCGGAGAGGGCGCTTTTTCGCGCCGCCGATCCGCTCGGCTTCGTCCTCTTTCAACGCAACTGCGAGAGCCCGGCGCAGATCCGTTCGCTGGTCGACGAGATGCGCGACAGCGTCGGCCGGGCCGAGGCCCCGGTGCTGATCGATCAGGAAGGCGGACGGGTCCGCCGCCTCAGGCCGCCGCTGTGGCCGTCGCACCCCGCCGCCGGCAAGTTCGGCGAACTCGCCCGGCACGATCCGGATCTGGCCGAGCAGGCGGTGGAGCGCCACGCGCGCGGCATGGCCGCCATGCTGGCGCCGCTGGGGATCGATGTCGATGCCGCTCCGGTCCTCGATCTCGGCCTGCCGTCGGAAAGCCAGGTGATCGGCGACCGCGCCTATGCCGCCGACCCGGGAATGGTCGGGCGGCTGGGGCGGGCGGCTTGTCGCGGCCTGCTTGCCGGCGGTGTCCTGCCGATCGTCAAGCACCTGCCCGGACATGGCCGCGCCCAGGTCGACAGCCACAAATCCCTGCCCATCGTCGAGGCCTCGTGGGAGACGCTCGACGACACCGATTTCGTTCCTTTCCGGGCCAACGCCGACATGCCCCTGGGGATGACCGGCCATATCCTGTTCACCGCGATCGACCCGGAGCGGCCGGCGACGCTGTCGGCGACGGTGGTCGAACAGGCGATCCGCGGCGCCATCGGCTTCGACGGGCTGTTGTTCAGCGACGATCTGTCGATGCAGGCGTTGAGCGGCACCCTCGGCGAGCGGGCGGCAGCGGCCCTGGCGGCCGGCTGCGACGTGGCGCTGCATTGCAACGGCGTGTTCGCCGAGATGGAGGCCGTCGCCGCGGCGTCCGCGCCGATGACCGATGCCGCGACGCGTCGTTGGGAGGCCGCGATAGCCCGTCGCGGCACGCCCGAACTGACCGACGCCGCCGCCATCTTCAGCGAGGTCGAGGCGCTGCTGGCGCGGGCCTGAGCCCGCGTCCGGGCGCAAGCCGGGCCGGCACCGCTCGCTCCGCTGGCGTCGGCCGGCGGCGGATGGTAAGCACGTCAGGCAACCGGTGGCCGGATCTTGGAGGCCGCCCGGGCGGCAGCGACGGAACACGATGACCGAGCCTTCCACCGGCGACGATTTCGAGGACGGTCCGCTCCGCGACCTGGACGACGCGGCCTTCGTGCTGCGGCTGGAGTCGTATGAGGGACCGATCGACGTGCTGCTCGACCAGGCGCGCGACCAGAAGGTCGATCTGACACAGATCTCGATCCTGGCGCTGGCCGAGCAGTATATCGGCTTCGTCGAGCGGGCGCGCGGCCTGCGCCTGGAACTGGCGGCCGACTATCTGGTGATGGCGGCGTGGCTGGCCTATCTCAAATCCCGCCTGCTGCTGCCGGAGGACTCCGACGACGGCGAGCCGAGCGCGGTGGAGATGGCCGAGGCGCTGGCTTTCCAGCTGCGCCGGCTGGAGGCCATGCGGGAGGTCGGGTCGCGGCTCTTGGCGAGGCCGCAGCTCGGCCGCGACTGGTTCGCCCGCGGCGGTCCGGCGGAAGCGCTCGAGGTCGACGCGACGGTCTACCAGGTCTCGCTGTACGACCTGCTCAAATCCTACGCCGATCACCGACGCCGGCTGACCGCGAAATCCGGCGAACTCCAGATTCGCGCCTCGCGGCTCTATTCGATGGACGAGGCGCTAAGGCGCCTGATGGAGATGCTGGGGGCGGTCCCCGGCTGGACCACGCTCGCCAGCTTCATGCCCGCCGGCATCAGCGATCCGCTGGTGGCGCGATCCGCCCTGGCGTCGACGTTCGCCGCGTCGCTGGAACTGGCCAAGTCCGGCCGGGTATCCTTGCGCCAGGAGCGCCCCTTCGACGATATCTATCTGCGCCGCCGGGAGACGCCCTGATGTCGGACAATGTGGTCAGCCTGGCTGGCGAGGCGATAGACCAGGAACACGCGCAGCATGTCCGCCTGATCGAGGCATTGCTGTTCGCCGCCGAAGAACCGCTCGACGACCGCGCGCTGAGGACACGGCTGCCGGAGCCCGCCGACCTTGCGGCGATCCTGTCCGACCTCGCGCGGCTCTATGA
>JABDIP010000494.1 GCA_013003675.1 Inquilinus sp. | reverse complement strand
TGCACCGCGATACGCGGTGTGTTAGATCAGCCGCGCCGTTCGGGCGGTCGCCCGCGACGGCGCTTTTTTCGTGCGGTTCGCAACGAAAATCCCATCCCGGCTTCCGGGCAACGACAAGACCGTTTCGAGGACACAGGTGGCATCCACCGATACTGCAACGTCCGGCCTCGCGTCGCGTTACGCGACCGCGCTGTTCGAGTTGGCCGACGAGGCCAAGGCGCTCGACGCGGTTGCCGGCGACCTGAAGGGGCTGAAGGGGCTGATCGGCGAAAGCGCCGATCTGCGCCGGCTGGTGTTCACGCCGGTGCTGGGCCGCGCCGAGCAGGGGCGGGCGATCGCGGCGGTGCTCGAAAAGGCCGGCGCCGGGGCGCTGACCCGGCAATTCATCGGTGTCGTCGCCGGCAATCGCCGGCTGTTCGCGCTGCCGGCGATGATCGACGCCTATCTGGCGGAGCTGGCCCGCCGTCGCGGCGAGGTCACCGCCGAGGTGACCGCCGCCACCGCGCTCAGCGACGCGCAGACGGCGGCGCTGGTCGATGGCCTGAAGAAGGCCATCGGCGCCAAGGTTTCGGTCGACGTTACCGTCGATCCGTCGCTGCTGGGCGGGATGATCGTCAAGGTCGGGTCGCGGATGGTCGACTCGTCCCTGCGCACCAAGCTCAGCAAGCTGCAACTGGCCATGAAGGGGGTTGGCTGATGGAAATTCGCGCCGCCGAGATTTCCGCCATTCTGAAGGACCAGATCGCCGGGTTCGGCACCGAGGCGGATGTCGCCGAGGTCGGCCAGGTGCTCTCGGTCGGCGACGGTGTCGCCCGCGTCTATGGGCTCGACAACGTCCGCGCCGGCGAGATGGTCGAATTCCCCGGCGGCGTGAAGGGCATGGCCCTCAACCTCGAGACCGACAATGTCGGCGTGGTGATCTTCGGCGAGGACCGGGCGATCCGCGAAGGCGACATCGTCAAGCGCACCGGCGCCATCGTCGAGGTCACGGTCGGCCGCGGCCTGCTTGGCCGGGTCGTCGACGGGCTGGGCAATCCGATCGACGGCAAGGGACCGATCAAGGGCGGCGAGCAGCGCCGGGTCGAGGTCAAGGCGCCGGGCATCATTCCGCGCAAATCGGTGCACGAGCCGATGCAGACCGGGCTGAAGTCGATCGACGCGCTGACGCCGATCGGCCGCGGCCAGCGCGAGCTGATCATCGGCGACCGGCAGACCGGCAAGACCGCCGTCGCCATCGACACGATCCTGAACCAGCGCGAGATCAACCAGGGCGACGACGAGTCCAAGAAGCTCTATTGCATCTATGTGGCGATCGGGCAGAAGCGCTCGACGGTGGCGCAGATCGTCAAGGCCCTCGAAGAGAACGGCGCGATGGAATACTCCGTCGTCGTCGCCGCCACCGCGTCGGAGCCGGCCCCGCTGCAATTCCTCGCCCCCTATACCGGCTGCACCATGGGCGAGTATTTCCGCGACAGCGGCACCCACGCGCTTATCATCTACGACGATCTGTCGAAGCAGGCGGTCGCCTACCGCCAGATGTCGCTGCTGCTGCGCCGGCCGCCGGGGCGCGAGGCCTATCCGGGCGACGTGTTCTATCTGCATAGCCGCCTGCTGGAGCGCGCGGCGAAGATGAACGACGAGCAGGGCGCCGGTTCGCTGACCGCGCTGCCGATCATCGAGACCCAGGCCGGCGACGTCTCGGCCTATATCCCGACCAACGTCATCTCCATCACCGACGGCCAGATCTTCCTGGAGACCGGGCTGTTCTACAAGGGCGTGCGGCCGGCCATCAATGTCGGCCTGTCGGTCAGCCGCGTCGGTTCCGCGGCGCAGATCAAGGCGATGAAGCAGGTCGCCGGCTCGATCAAGCTGGAGCTGGCCCAGTTTCGCGAGATGGAATCCTTCGCCCAGTTCGCCTCCGACCTCGACGCGGCGACGCAGCGGCTGCTGGCGCGCGGCGCCCGGCTGACCGAGCTGTTGAAGCAGAACCAGTATTCGCCGCTGGCGGTCGAGGAGCAGGTGGTGTCGATCTATGCCGGTGTGCGCGGCCATCTCGACAAGATCGAGACCAACGACGTGACCCGCTTCGAGAAGGCGATGCTGGCGGAGATGCACGAAAACGCGCCGGAAATCCTGGCCGCGATCCGCGACGACAAGCAGATCTCGCCGGAGACCGAGGGGAAGCTGAAATCCTTCATGGGCAGTTTCGTGAAGGTCTTCGTCTAGGACGCCCTAGAACATTGAAGGAACGGCACTGACGGCGACAGGCGATGGCTAGCCTCAAGGACCTTCGAAACCGGATCGGCAGCGTCAAGTCGACGCAGAAGATCACCTCGGCCATGAAGATGGTCGCGGCGTCGAAGCTGCGTCGCGCCCAGGAGCAGGCCGAGGCCGGCCGGCCCTTCGCCGAGCGGATGGAAAAGGTGCTCGCCAGCCTGGCCGGGGCCGTCGGCTCGACGGGCGGCGGACCGCGGCTGATGACCGGCACCGGCGGCGACGACGTGCACCTGCTGGTGGTCGTCACCTCCGACCGCGGCTTGTGCGGCGGTTTCAACGGCGCGATCACCCGCGAGACCCGCAAGCGCCTGCGCTCGCTGACCGATCAGGGCAAGCAGGTGAAGCTGTTCTGCGTCGGCCGCAAGGGCCGCGACAACCTGCGCCGCGACTTCGCCAACCTGATCGTCGAATCGGTGATGGATGTCGGCCGGCCGCGGCTCGGCTTCGCCGATGCCAGCGCCATCGGCGGACGGCTGATCGAGATGTTCGAGGCCGGCGAGTACGATGTCTGCACTGTGATCTACAACCGGTTCGAATCGGCGATCAGCCAGATCGTCACCGGCCAGCAACTGGTGCCGCTGCCGCCGCCCGAGGGCGATGCGGCGGCGCGCCCGGCCGGTGGCGCGGTCTACGAGTTCGAGCCGGACGAGGACGCCATCCTGGCCAGCCTGCTGCCGCGCAACCTGTCGATCCAGGTCTACCGAGCGCTGCTGGAATCCGCCGCCAGCGAGCAGGGTGCCCGAATGACGGCGATGGACAACGCGACCCGCAACGCCGGAGAGATGATCGACAAGCTGACGCTGGTCTACAACCGGACCCGGCAGGCACAGATCACCCGCGAGCTGATCGAGATCATCTCCGGCGCGGAAGCGCTATAGGACCCGTTACCCGGCAGCGGTCGAGGCCGCGCCCAAGGATGCAGTGAGGAGCGACAAGCATGGCCACCAAACCTGCGGCGAGCAAGACCACCGCCAAGACCGGCCCGGCGAGCAACGTCACCGGCCGCGTGCGCCAGGTTCTCGGCGCCGTCATCGACGTCCAGTTCGAGGGCGAGTTGCCGTCGATCCTGAATGCGCTGAACGTTAAGATCGAGGATCGCACGCTGGTCCTCGAGGTGGCGCAGCATCTGGGCGAGAACACGCTGCGCTGCATCGCCATGGACTCGACCGAAGGCCTGGTCCGGGGCGCGGAGGTGTCGGACACGGGCGGGCCGATCAGCGTGCCGGTCGGACCGGAGACCCTGGGCCGCATCATCAACGTGATCGGCCAGCCGATCGACGAGCGCGGCGACGTCGGCGCCAAGCAGACCATGCCGATCCACCGGCCGGCGCCGGAATTCGTCGACCAGTCGACCGAGGCCCAGGTGCTGGTCACCGGCATCAAGGTGGTCGACCTGCTCGCCCCCTATGCCCGCGGCGGCAAGATCGGCCTGTTCGGGGGCGCCGGCGTCGGCAAGACGGTGCTGATCCAGGAGTTGATCAACAACGTCGCCAAGGCGCATGGCGGCTATTCGGTGTTCGCCGGCGGCGGCGAGCGGACCCGCGAGGGCAACGACCTCTATCACGAGATGATCGAATCCGGCGTCATCAAGGTCGACGGTCCCGGCTCGAAGGCGGCGCTGGTCTATGGCCAGATGAACGAGCCGCCGGGCGCCCGCGCCCGGGTCGGCCTGACCGGCCTGACCCTGGCGGAGTATTTCCGCGACCAGGAAGGCCAGGACGTGCTGTTCTTCGTCGACAACATCTTCCGCTTCACCCAGGCGGGCTCGGAAGTCTCGGCGCTGCTCGGCCGAATCCCCTCGGCGGTCGGCTATCAGCCGACCCTGGCGACCGACATGGGCACCCTGCAGGAGCGCATCACCACCACCAACAAGGGCTCGATCACCTCGGTCCAGGCGATCTATGTGCCGGCCGACGATCTGACCGATCCGGCGCCGGCGACGTCGTTCGCCCATCTGGACGCGACCACCGTTCTCAACCGGCAGATCGCCGAGCTGGGCATCTATCCGGCGGTCGACCCGCTCGATTCGACCAGCCGCATCCTCGATCCGCGGGTGGTCGGCGAGGAGCACTACCAGGTCGCCCGCGACGTGCAGCGCGTGTTGCAGAGCTACAAGGCGCTGCAGGACATCATCGCCATCCTGGGCATGGACGAGCTGTCGGAAGACGACAAGCTGATCGTTGCCCGGGCCCGCAAGATCCAGCGCTTCCTGAGCCAGCCCTTCCACGTCGCCGAGGTGTTCACCGGCACGCCGGGCACGCTGGTGTCGCTGGAGGACACCGTGCGCGGCTTCAAGGGCATCGTGGCCGGCGAGTACGACCATCTGCCGGAGGCCGCCTTCTACATGGTCGGCACCATCGAGGAAGCGGTCGAGAAGGCGCGCAACATGGCGGCCGAGGCCGCCTGAACGGGATCGCGAGATGGCTGAGACGGTCGAATTCGAACTGGTGTCGCCGGAGCGGCTGTTGCTGGCCGAGCAGGTGGCGATGGTCGTCGTGCCCGGCACCGACGGCGATTTCGGCGTGCTGCCGCGGCACGCGCCGCTGATCTCCACCGTGCGCCCCGGCGTCATCGCCGTCTACAAGAGCCGCGCGGAAGTGTCGGAGCGCATCTTCGTCGCCGGCGGCTTCGCCGAGGTGACCGGCGAGCGCTGCACGGTGCTGGCGGAGGAGGCGATGCCGGTCGGCCAGATCGACCGCGAGGCGGTCGCCCAGCAACTCCGCGACCTGGCCGAGGACGTCGCGGACGCCAAATCCGATCCCGATCGCCGCGCCGCCGAGGCGGCCCTGGCGGTGGCGCAGGCCAAGCAGGCGGCCGCCCGCTCGATCTGATAGGCTGCCTTCTCATATCGGCGGGAGGGGACGGATGCCCTTGCTGCGCACGTTGATCTGGAGTGCCGCCAGGAAGCTGGCCTCCGACCCCCGGGTCCAGCGGATGGCGGCGGACGCATATGAGAAGGCCAGGCCCAACGTCGAAGAGACCGCCCGGGAGATCCGCGATGCGGCGCGGGAAGCGTCACCACTGGACGACCCGGGCGCTTTCGCCCGCAAGGTCAAGGATCGGCTGACACGGAAGGATTGAGTTGCGCCTGATTCGCGCCGATCAGATCTTGCTTTTCCGGGCCCTGCGGGCACCGGTCTATGCCACGGTCCGGGCGAAGGCCGCCGCTCTGGCAGACCCTTATCAAAGGCCTGGCAGGTCCATGCGCGCGAAGAACTCCAATATTGTGCTTGCGAAGCGCCAGACTTCCCAGCCTTCGACATGAGGTTGAGTCAACCTCATGTCATCTTGGTCAAGGCAATCGACAGGCTCTGTTTCGTTCTGCCCGGAGGTTCGAATGACGGTCGCCGTATTCACCGAAGCGTGGTATAATTCTCTCTGAAGGCAATTTCAGATTGTCATTCCGCCACTGATAGCCGGATAACAATATCCACCTGTCCTGAATACACAAATCCGTAACACTCTGCGAAGCCATCGCAGCTTCTCCTAGTGTGTCCGAGGAAACCCCTAGACACCCAAAAAATTTTCCATCCCAGCACAATTTTTACGACTCGTCAACGGCAGTTTTTTCGCGCAAAGGTTGACGAGACCAATCAGTAGCTATAAAAGAACTCGTTAACCAAGAATTTCTCATAACGGGGGCATTGATGAGTGCCATTGGTAGTCAAAGGGGAATTTCACCCGCTAGACCCAACCTCTATGACGTGCGCCGGCAGCGCGGCCTCACAGTTTCCGGCCTTTCCGAGAAGAGCGGCGTGCCCAAGGCGTCGATCTCCGCGATCGAAGACGGTGAGCAGGCGTCGTCCCTAGAGATGTTCTGGCGCCTGTCGGAAGCACTCAACGTCGAATTTGGCCGCTTGCTCGGAAGCGAGGACCAGGTCGTCTACGATCCAAGCGGAATCTCGGCGCAACTCGTGGCGCGCGAAGCCGAGGAGGAGTCGACTGAGACATACCTGATGAGCTTTCCTGCTGACGCCAGCCGCCTTGCGAGCGGACACTGGCAAGGCGTGCTCGAAACGGTAACGGTCTTATCCGGGGCGCTCATAACCGGACCTGAAGCGCAGCCGCTGTTCCTCAGCACCGGTCAGACTGCCAGCTTCCAAGCCGATGGCCCGCATATCTACAGGAGCGGTTCGAGGCCCTGTCGCGCGCTCGTGGTGGTGAAGTATCCCAAGAGCAAGGTCGGGGTCACGGCCTATGACAAGGATATCACCTGGCCGGAGGCTGGAGCGTCGAATGGATGGTCCAATGTGCGGGACCTGCTCGCCAGAGCAAAGGTGGAGGTTCAGAACGGACTTCCACTTGAGAGAATTACGTTTCGCACCTCTCCGGATGACCCGGCCGAGGCGGCACGGCGGCTCCGCAGCGAGCTCAATCCGGCCGAAGGGCGAAACAGCGCGCAGATTGCGGCGACCCGCACATTCGTCACCACCGATCCTTCTCTAGCGGTATCGACCGTGTTCCGGGCGGCCCAGATGGGTCTGATCCCAAGAAATCCGCGACTTTCCAGCGATGTGGTCAAGCATTGCCGTGAGCTGGCAAAGGCTGCGATGCAGTGCAGAGCGCAGGACACGGACACGAGGCAGGGGCTGGTCAGCACGGTCGCCACCGGCTCTACGACGGTAGAGGCGGCGCTCGCGGCCGAGGCGCTAACCCGGTCCGGAGAGCCGACCGTGCCACCGGACGTGACGGATGCCGAGTTGCGAAATCACCATTTCAGCGACGTCGAGTGCACGGACCGGCATTTTGAAGACCGCATCGACGTAAATGCTTACGAGGCGTACGAACTGGTTCATCCTGCCTATGCAAGACAGATGCTTGCGGTCGCCGAATTCATGCCGACATTTCGAGGCGGCGAAACGCCAACCATCCTCGATGTCGGAGCGGGCCCTGGCGTTCCACTGAAAATGCTGCTGGAACTGCGCCCGGAATTGCACGCGGTTGCCGTCGATCCGAGTCCGACCGCATTCGCGCATTTTGAGACAAGATTCGCCTCCGATGACCGCGTTCGGGGGATCAATGCATCCGTCACGGAATATCGGAACGAGGGAGTGCCATTTTCCGCCGCAATATCGGTTGGGGCGTCCCATCACCTGGACACCATGGACTTTCTTGAAAGCATTGCGGCGCAACTCGATTCGGGAACCGTCCTCATTGTCAGCGATGAAATGATCAGCCCTTTCGGAACCGGTGCGGAGCGCGACAGGAACCTCCTGGTTCATCATCTGTGGTACGTCCTTGATACGCTGGTCGACATCTCGAACGACGCGGACGACGGTGAGCGCGCATTGGCTCAGCTTCTGAGTGCGCGACTCCCGGAAGCGATGATCGCCGCACTGGCCGGAGAGTCCAGGCAAGCCGTGCGAATAGTGCGGCTTGCCTACGAAGAGGCGGCCTCCATTCCCCTTCCGGCGACGATCACACATCCCCTGGCGGCATTTCCGCGGTTTCACATGCTTGAGCTGCAGGCACTGATTGCCGGGTTCGACTACGAAGTCGAACAGAAGACCTATCCCGCCCGTTTCATCGACATGGCGAAAAGTTGCGGATTCGACTGTCGTCGACACCTGCGGTTATACGCGACCGACGGAATCGGGGACCGTTGTGCCGGGACGCATGTCTTCGCTCTTGCGAGACGATGATCTCGACAGAGCTTTGGAAGGGGGCGTTGGCCGCTCTTCCCATCGCCGTTGCATACCTGCCGGTTTCCTTTGCATTCGGCGCCGCAGCGAGTGGCCTTGGCCTTGGACAATTCGAAGCCACGGGAATTTCGGCCCTGATGTTCTCCGGTGCCAACCAGGTCTTCCTAATCGGTGCGATTGAATCGGGTCTGAACCCCTTGTTGACCATCGCCATCTGCATCGCGGTGAGCCTCAGGCACCTTCTTTACGGATGGGTGCTGAACGACAGCATCACCAGAAACCGTGCCGCCCGCAGCGCCTTCGCCTTCGGCCTGACAGACGAAGTCTTCGGACGCACGCTTGCGGCAAGATCGACGGGGCCCGAGCGATTTGTCCCGGGCTGGCTGGTCGGCCTGGTGTTTGTTGCCTGGGCAACCTGGGTCGGGGGCACGCTCTTGGGGATCTCCGTCGGCGAACTGTTGGGTGCGATCCGCCCCGATCTCGCGAAGGCGCTGGAATTTGCCCTGCCTGCCCTCTTCATTGGCCTGGTCTTCGCCTCAGCCAGCAGGGCTCTTTTGCGACCGATGCTTGTCGCCGCAGGCGTCGCAGTCGCATTCGTCCTGGCAGATCTGTCTGAGGTCGCGATTCCGGTCGGCGCACTCATCGGCGTCCTGGCAAGGAGGCGTGGCTAATGGGCGACTATTTCTGGCTCACGGTCATTGCGATTGCTGCAGCCACCTACCTGACGCGGCTGCTGCCACTCGTGCTTCCGGAACTATCGCGTTCACACCTCGTTCCGCGCGAAATCCTCGGCGTGCTTGGGCCCTGTCTGTTGGCCGCAATGGCCGCGACGGTCCTCATGCCCGAGATAATGGATGCCTATGACACACAGCGCTTGCTGCCGCTGCTCGGCGGCCTGGCCTTCGCATGTTTGGCCATGGCGGCGCGCCGGGATCCAGGCTTGGCGACCGTGGCCGGCGTATTGGGATGGTGGACCTTCAACTTGGTTTGAGCATGAGAACAGCGAACCGCAGAGACAGCGGTGACCAATCAGATGGAGAGCCAGTCCATGGGATCTTACGCACTCAGCAAAGCTGACATTGAAGAGTTCCGGCAGCAGGGGATCATCGGGCCGCTGGATCTCTACGATCGAGACGAAATCCTGAGAGCCTACAAGGAGGAAGTCCGACCAGCGCTGTTCGATCGGAGCCGCGCGCCCTACGACCTTCCCGTCGATGCGCCGACGGCGAATTATGACCGACACCTCGACATCGGCTTTCTGGGCGATCATGTCCGCAATCCGCGGATTGTCGACAAGCTGACATCGATTCTTGGCCCAGACATCCTCTGCTGGCGTTCGGAGTTCTTTCCGAAATACCCCGGCGATGCGGGCACGCAATGGCACCAAGCCGACACCTTCGCTCACGCCTCTGGGCGGCCGCAGCTGATCTGGCCGGAGAACGCGGAATTCGGTGGCGCCATAACCGTATGGACCGCCTTCACCGACTGCACGATCAGCAATGGATGCATGCGCTTCATTCCCGGAACGCAGACCGCCATGCACTACGACGAGATGAAGGGGATGACCTTTCAGGGTCACGACAGCGAAAGCGGGTTCTTCGGGTATGACTACAGGGAACTTCAGGTCGACGCGGATTGGGCGCCCGATGAATCCAAGGCGGTCTCCAAGGAGATGCGGGCTGGCCAGTTCATAATTTTCTGGTCGACCTTGATGCACGCATCCTATTCAAACACGACCAGCAATCAGACGCGACTGGCCTATGCCACGCGCTACGTGCCGACAAGCGTTCGCGTGTATCCGGATACGGATTTCGTTGAAGAGTATGGCCACCGATTCTCACTTCAGAACTACACAACCGTCCTCGTAGCCGGGGCCGATCGGTTCGGCTGCAACAAGATCGCGGCACACAAGCCAGGCGGCAATCCGATGTCGTCGCCTGGATAGGCCCGCGCGTTCCGATCAGCATTCGTTTGTATTCCGGCTCGGCCCCGGAGTGACCGAAGGCGGGAGGTGTTGGATGAGACAGACACGTGAGGCGACCGTCTATTCCTTCAACGGTGTTGAAGACGGTGTCCCCTTGGACATGCCGCAGGCCTTCGAATCGATTGCCTGCTCGGAGCGCGTCGCCGTCCAGTTCGATCTGCTCAACGCGCAAGAGCTGGAGCATTGGTGGGGCGACGATGGGTTTCCCAGGACACCGGAGCGCGGGCACAACCACGCACCCCTGACGATCGCTTCTCCGACGCTCGGCCCGTTACAGAGAGCGAGCGAAGAAGACTACAGCGCAAAACTTGCCAGCTACTTTGCCTATGCAAAGTTGGCCAACCGTGACCTGCGCAGAACCCGGTTTGTCAGATTGTTCATCGATGAGCTCGGTGCCGAAGCCTATCAGATCGGCGAATGGGGCGAACTGCTGATGGCGACCCGCAGGCTCTTCCTGGAAAACCGCGATACCGAATACAGCTTCGAGCCACACGTCGATGCGATCAATTTCGGTGTCAACCCCGGCACCTGGCTCATCAAGAAGGACTACGAGCAGATCTCGGCCTTGCTGACGATCAGTGGTGCATCCAATCACGCAGGAATTGTGTTCTGGGACAAGCGTCCAAAGCATCGCGTCGAGCTCAACAGCTGGATCAAGGAGTACAGAGAAACCGGCAGGATTCGAGCCATCGAGCATGTCGCCACCTTCACCGCGACGCCTTCGGCAGGACAGCTGCTTCTGTTCAGCAGTCGCTATCTGCACGCCGTCGAGGCCTGCCTTTCACAGCGTCGCACCCTGGGGACGTTCCTCGTGTGGGAAGAGGGATGGCGGCTGTGCCACTAGACCCCAGCACGCTCCGGTGGTCAGGCAACGCCGCATCGAGATCAATTGACAAGACCTTCCGAGAGGTCGCTGCTGAGCATGGCGCGCGGACTGCGATTATTGGGTCCGACCGCAACATCACCTACGCAGAGCTCGACGCGCTGAGCGACAGGACGGCTGATCTGCTTGGCGCCTTGGGTGTTCGGCCCGGCGAAAATGTCGGGCTTTGTCTTGGGCGCTCGGCAGAGGCCATCATCGCGATGCTCGGCATCTTGAAGAGTGGCGCTGCCTATATGCCGATCGATCCTTCGGCCCGGGGGGCGACGATCGGGCATATGGTCGACATGGCGGGCATTCGCGTGGCCGTCGCATCCTCGGAAGCGATTCACGAACTGGCGGATTTTGGCGTCGAGGTCGCGCAGGTCGCCAGCGCACTGCCTGTTGCGATCCTGCGGGCGCGGTCGTCGTCATCGCATAGCTTCAAATGCGGAGGCAACGATGGTGCCGCATATCTTATGTTCACCTCCGGCACGACCGGCGCTCCGAAGGGCGTCAGGGTGCCGCAAGGGGGCGTCCTTCGGCTGGTTTGCAATCCCGACTACATTTCGCTCGATCCGAGCCGGGTGATTCTGCAAATGGCGCCTCTGTCCTTCGATGCCTCGACCTTCGAGATCTGGGCAGCGTTGCTGAACGGCGGAACCATGGTGATTTACCCGGAGCAACCGATCGACCTGGGACTCCTCGATCACCTGATCCTCTCACAGCGCATCAACACGATGTGGCTGACCGCCCCCCTCTTTCACACGGTCGCAAGGCACCGGATCAAGCTATTCCGCACAGTTGATACGGTTATGTCCGGTGGCGACATTGTCGATGCGCGGCACGTGCGCCGGCTCCTGGAAACACATCCCGGCATCACCTTCATCAACGGATACGGGCCTACGGAGAACACGACCTTCACCTGTTGCCATGTCGTCCGCACTGCCGCCGACATTGGTGCGGAGGTTCCGATTGGAAAACCGATCTCAGGCACAAGGGTCTGGGTGCTCGACGAGCAGATGCAGGAGGTCCCCGATGACGAAGTCGGAGAGCTTTACTGCGGTGGAGCAGGCTTGGCAGCCGGTTACGTCGGCGCGCCGGAGTTGACGGCGCAGCGCTTCGTGGCCGCGCCTTGGAACCCGTCCGACTCTCTCTATAGAACCGGCGACTTCGTCACCCGCAGGCGCGACGGCGTTCTGATGTTTGTCGGCAGAAGAGACAACGAGGTGAAACTGCGCGGCCACCGGATCTCCCTGACCGCGGTAAGGCAGGTGCTTGCTGGAATCGAGGGAATCGAAAACGTCTTTCTCGATTTCACCAGAAACGTACAGGGCAACCGACTGACGGCGCGTGTGATTCTGGAAGAAGAGACCTCAATGACATCGTCGGAGGTCAAGGCGTGTGCCGCTGAGTTGATGCCGGTCCATCAGCTTCCTGACGTGTTCGAGGTGCGGAACAGGAAAGTTCTGAAGCGCAACGGAAAAATCGATGTCGAAGCGACATTCGCATCGACACGCACGCCCATCTCATAGGCAGACAGCGGGGGAACAATGCAGAACATTCGCGACGCAATTCATGCAGCCTGGGAAGAAGCGATCGGCGTGACGATCGACGTAGACCAGGACCTCTTCGACCAGGGTGCCGACTCCATGATGGCGCTCAACGTTCAGCTGGAGCTAGAGAGCAATCTTGACGTCACAGTGCCCAGTTGCCGGCTCATGCGGGAGCCGACCGTTGCCGGTTGGGCCTCCATCTTCCGGGAGGCGAAGGTCAACTGACAATCAGCTTCAAGCAGGAGCGGGATCGGCGTCCGATCCTGATTGGGCACGACCTCCGCGGATAATCAGACATGCAACTGCTCGACAGGATCGACCGATCTGGTGTGGAAGAGATCGAAGTCCGGGACTACGACGCTGGTGACATAGGGGTCTTCGTTGACTACTGGCACGACCGTCGGACCGAGCACATCCGGGACATGGGCGTTTGCCAGGATCGCCTTCCAGACCGGGAGGCGATGACGGCTGCACTGGCACTGGGGCTCGAAACGGCCGGTCGCGCAGGGGCCCGGTCGCGGCTTCGGGTCGTTGCGATCCGCTGGCGCAATCGGACCGTCGGCTTCCATCAGGTCACGAATCTCAACCGGCAAGAGGGCTCCGCAATCATGCATGCCTATATCATCGATGCGTGCTGCCGCGGGAAGGGTCTCGGCACCATTTCCTACGTCAAGGCAATGGATCTCTTCTTCCGACGGTTCGATCTCAACTTCATCGATTTCCATACACCCGACCGAAGCGGCCCAGCGACCCGCATAAAGCAGAAGCTGGGTATCCTGCCAATCGGCAAGACCACAATTGATCTGCCATTTCTGATCAAGCCTCTTGCGGCGACGCGCTATCGGGTTCACGCACACGAACTCCCTCGACTGCGCCGGCGAATGTTCGCCTTGGCGGGCGGCGTCTGGCCAGGTGCAAGACCCTGACTAGAGGGGGATGACATGAAGCCGATCCGGCTTCATGT
>JABDIP010000515.1 GCA_013003675.1 Inquilinus sp. | reverse complement strand
GACCAGCCGCTCGACCTGACCGAGCTGCCCTATATCGTCATCATCGTCGACGAGATGGCCGATCTGATGCTGGTCGCCGGCAAGGACATCGAGGCGGCGATCCAGCGCCTGGCGCAGATGGCCCGGGCCGCCGGCGTCCACCTGATCATGGCGACCCAGCGGCCCTCGGTCGACGTCATCACCGGCACCATCAAGGCCAACTTCCCGACCCGGATCAGCTTCCAGGTCACCAGCAAGATCGACAGCCGGACCATCCTCGGCGAAATGGGCGCCGAACAGCTGCTCGGCCAGGGCGACATGCTTTACATGGTCGGCGGCGGCCGCATCACCCGTGTCCACGGCCCCTTCGTCAGCGACGAGGAGGTCGAGAAGGTGGTCAACCACCTGAAGGCCCAGGGCGACCCGCTCTACGACGAGACCGTCCTGGAAGAAGAGGCCGGCGGCGAGATCGGCGCCCTTGGCGGCGGCAATGGCGGCGACGAGCTGTACGATCAGGCGGTGGCGCTGGTGGCGCGCGAGCGCAAGGCCTCGACCAGCTTCATCCCGCGCCATCTGCAGATCGGCTACAACCGTGCCGCCCGCATCATCGAGCAGATGGAACAGGACGGCGTGGTCGGCGGCGCCAACCATGTCGGCAAGCGCGAGGTGCTGATCACCAGCGCCGATTAGCGCGGTTTCCGTCCAGACCAGACGGCACCGGCCCGCTCCCCTGCCCGGCCAGGCGGCTCGGACTCGCGATTTCCGCCTGAACGCCGCACTTCCGCCAAATAGGGCGGGCAGGTCTGGGACCATGAACAAAT
Source organism: Inquilinus sp. (assembly GCA_013003675.1). Taxonomy (GTDB): domain Bacteria; phylum Pseudomonadota; class Alphaproteobacteria; order DSM-16000; family Inquilinaceae; genus JABDIP01. Next base: position 3,138 of record JABDIP010000515.1, on the reverse strand, counting down.
CGGTTGGGACCATCCTCGCCGCCGCCCTCGCCAGCTTTGCGCTGGCCGGCGCGGCCGCCGCTCAGACCGCCCTGTCCGCCCAGGACCGGTCCGACATGCAACGCATCGAGAGCTATCTTCAGGGCCTGTCCACGGTGCGCGCGCGCTTCATCCAGCAAAGCGAGCTCGGTGGCTTCGCCGCGGGCACCTTCTACCTCGCCCGGCCGGGTCAGATGCGCATCGAATACGATCCGCCGGTGCCCTATCTCTACGTCGCCGACGGATCCTGGCTGACCTTCTGGGACGAGGAGCTTGGCCAGCGGACCGATGTGCCGATCGGCTCGACCCTGGCCGATTTCATTACCCGCGAGGATGTTTCGCTGGAGGGCGATGTGACCGTCACCGGGATCCGCCGCGTGTCGGAACTCGACGAAATCGAGGTCGATCTGGTGCAGACCGACGATCCCGGCAGCGGCCAGCTGACCCTCGTTTTCGACGATGATCCGCTCGCCTTCAAGCGATGGACGGTGCGCGACGGGCAGGGCCTGTTCACCGAGGTGACGCTGACCGAGCCCGCCTATGGCATCGCGCTGACCGACGACCTGTTCCGCGCCCCGCGCCCGCGACGGCGCGAGCGCGACGACTGACCGGCGGCGCGACCGGAATCCGGCCGGCCTTCAGCCCGCCGGCAGCCGTCCCGCCTTGTAGGCCTCCACCTTCTCCTTCAACTCGTCGTATTCCTCGCAGCCGAAGAAGCAGATGCGGTCGAGCGACGCCAGAAGCTCCTCGGCCTGCACCAGTTTACCGGTCTGCAGGTAGAGCTCTCCGAGGTATTCGTGCGCCCCGCGATGCCGCGGCTCGAGCTCGAGCGCGCGCCGATAATGGCCCAGCGCCGCCTCGAAATGGCCCAGCTTGCGATTGGCATAGCCGAGATAGTTGAACGCGTCGGCGTTCTGCGGATCCCGCTGGGCGACCTCCTCCAGCAGCGCGATGGCGCCCTGGTAGTCGCCCTGGCCGATCCGCGTCTCGGCGGCCCGGTAGTCCGGATCGGCGCGCTCGACGCGCGACGAGTCGTCCGAATCGTCCGAATCGCCGGCCGCCCAGACAGGCCCGGCCGCGACCGCGGCGGATAGAACGGTTGCCAACAGGGCGGCGCGGCGAAGACGGAAGCTCGACATGTCATACTCCTCGGGGCGGCAAGGCGCGGCAGGCGGGACCGGCGGCGGGTCCCACCGAACTCCTGCAAGACACCAGCCGGCGCGGCTTTATTCCCCGGCGATCCCTACCGGCGGGTCTATCGCCGCACCAGGAACGGCCGAACGAGCAGGGCGGGGAACGGCCGCTCGCCCAGCCCCTCGACGCCGATCGGCATTTCCGCCGTGCGCGACGTGCGGCTGCGAGAGCCGAACAACGGGTCCCAGAAGCTGAAGAAGGTGCCGTAATTGCTGTCGGTATCGGCGCGCACCGCGTGATGGTGCACCCAATGGATCGACGGGGTGATCACGATCCGCGCCAATGTCCGCTCCACCTTCGGCGGCAGTCGCAGATTGGAGTGGTGGAAAAGCGCCCCGGTCAGCACCAGCACCTCGAAGACCAGGATCGACTCGATCGGAATGCCGAGCAGCAGGATCGCCCCGGCCCGGGCCAAGGCGCTCAACACCACCTCGCCGAAATGGAAGCGCACCGCGCTGGTGGTGTCGAGAAAGCGGTCGAGGTGGTGGATTTCGTGAAACCGCCACAGCAGCGGAAAGACGTGGTTGGCGCGGTGCCACCAATAGATCAGGAAATCGAGGATCAGCAGGTCGATCAACGTGCCGGGCCAGCCGGACCACCAACCCGGCCGCCAGGCCAGGGCGTGCTGCGACGCCCAGATCGAGATCGGCAGCACGACCAGCGGCGACAGGCCGATATTCGCCAGCCACAGCCCGCCATTCCGGGCCAGCCGTCGCCAGCCCCAGGCGCCGTCGCTGCCCGGCCTCGGCGCCGACGGCAGCGCCCGCTCCAGCACGAACAGCAGCAGCAGCCAGACGGCGATCGCCGCGCCCTTGTAGGCGAGCAGGGTTTGCACTGCGTCAGTCACGCCCGATATATGATCGATGGCGCGGCGCGCGCCAAGCGCTGCCTCGCCCGGCAAGAAGGATTCGGCCATGCCACACGCTCCCGACCGGCCGCTGGTCGGCATCCCCTGCTGCACCCGGATGCTGGACCCGCACCCGTTCCACGTGGTCGGCGACAAATTCATCCGCGCGGTGGCCGAGGGTGCCGACGCGCTGCCGCTGCTGATCCCGGCGCTCGGCGATTGGTACGACCCGGCAACGCTGGTCGACCATCTCGACGGCCTGCTGGTCACCGGCAGCCCGTCCAATGTCGAACCGCACCACTACGGCGGAACGGCGAGCCGGCCCGGTACGATGCACGATCCGGAGCGCGACCGGACCACGCTGTCGCTAATCCGCGCCGCCCTCGCCGCCGGTCTGCCGCTGCTGGCGATTTGCCGCGGTATCCAGGAGATCAACGTCGCCCTCGGCGGTACGCTGCACCAGGAGGTGCATGCGGTGCCCGGCCGCATCGACCACCGCGCCGACGAGAGCAAGTCGCTCGACCGGCAATACGGGCCGGCCCACCCGGTGCGGCTGACCGAGGGCGGCGTGCTCGCCGGCGTGTTCGGCACCGAGCAGATCGTCGTCAACTCGATCCATGGCCAGGGCATCGACCGGCTGGCGGACGGGCTGGCCGTCGAGGCGATCGCCGAGGACGGTCAGATCGAGGCGGTGCGGGTCGTCGACGCGCCGCAATTCGCCGTCGCGGTGCAATGGCACCCGGAATGGCAATTCTGGGAAAACCCGCAATCGACGGCGTTGTTCGCGGCCTTCGGCGCCACCGTCCGGCGCCGCCGCGACCGGCGCCTCGCCAGGGCGGCGGCCGAATGACCGGTCCGCCGGTTGGCTAGCTACCGATCCGTTTGAGAAGCGACACCAGCAGGCTCTTTTCGCTGTCGGTCAGGGACTCGGAGATCGCCTCCTCATGGGCACGGATCTTCGGCATCAGCTCCTGCATCAGCCGCTTCCCGGCATCGCTCAAGCGCAGCGCATAGGAGCGCCGATCGCTCGGCGACGGACCCCTGACCACCAGATCGCGTGATTCGAGGCGGTCGATCAC
>JABDIP010000514.1 GCA_013003675.1 Inquilinus sp. | reverse complement strand
ACCCGGCCGGACAGGATCGTATCGCGCGTCAGCGGCAGGTCTGGTTCTCGGTCCATCGTCTAGGAGCCACCCGCCCGCACGATCCCGGCGCAGGGATTGAAGCTGATGCGGTAGGACAGTTCCGCCGGTACCGCGATGTCCCAGAGGACGAAATCCGCCGCGAGGCCGGGCGCCAGCCGGCCGCACTCGTCCTCCAGGCCGAGCGCCGCCGCGGCGTTCCGGGTGACCCCGGCCAGCGCCTCCTCCGCCGTCAGCCGGAACAGGGTGCAGGCCATGTTGAGCATCAGCAGCAGTGAGGTGGCCGGCGAGCTGCCCGGGTTGCAGTCGGTGGCGACCGCCATCGGCACCCCGTGGCGGCGCAGCAGATCGATCGGCGGCCGCCGCGTCTCGCCAAGGAAATAGAACGCGCCGGGCAGCAGCACCGCGACGGTCCCGGCCGCCGCCATCGCCTTCGCCCCCGCCTCCGACAGATACTCCAGATGGTCGGCGGACAGCGCGCGATATTCGGCGGCGAGCGCCCCGCCACCCTGGTCGGAGAGCTGGTCCGCATGCAGCTTGACCGGCAGGCCGAGTTCGGTCGCCGCCTCGAAGACCCGGGCCACTTGGCGCGGGCTGAAGGCGATCTTCTCGCCGAAGGCGTCGACCGCATCGGCCAGCTTCTCGACCGCCACCAGCGGCAGCATCTGCCGGCAGACGAGGTCGATATAGCCGTCGCCGTCGCCCTTGAACTCCGGCGGCAGCGCGTGCGCGCCGAGGAAGCTGCGCCGCACCCGCATGCCTGTCTCGGCGCCGAGCCGCCCGGCGACGCGCAGCATCTTCAACTCGGTCTCGACGTCGAGGCCATAGCCCGACTTGATCTCGACCGTCGTCACGCCCTCCGCCCGCAGCGTATCGAGCCGGCGCCGGGCGGCGGCGTAGAGAGCCTCGGCGTCGGCGGCGCGGGTCGCGGCGACCGTGGACAGGATGCCGCCGCCGGCGCGGGCGATCTCCTCATAGCTGGCGCCCTTCAGCCTGAGGGCGAATTCGGCCGCCCGGTCGCCGCCATAGACCAGATGGGTATGGCAGTCGATCAACCCCGGGGTGATCCACCGGCCGCCGGCCCGGTGAACCTGCCGGGCCAGCGCCGCCGGCTCGCCCGGCAGATCGGCGCGGCGGCCGACCCAGGCGATCCGCCCATCGGCGACGCCCACGGCGCCGTCGCGGAGGGTGCCGTAATCGTCGTCGCCGACCGCCGGATCCATCGTCGCCAGATGGGCCTCCAGCCACAAGGCGTCCCACATGGCGCCATCCTTTCGCATGCGCTACCGTTCTGTCTCTCTGTCTCTACGTGATTCCACCGGCAAAGATAGCATCGCTTTGACCGCCTATCTCGCCCCTCTCGCCCTGCTGCCCGACGGCTGGGCCAAGCGCGTGCGCATCGAGGTCGATGCCGACGGCGCCATCGCCAAGATCTGGCCAGGCGGCGACACCTCGGGGGCGGAGGCGCTGAGCGGCCCGGTCCTGCCCGGCATGCCCAATCTGCACAGCCACGCCTTTCAGCGGGCCATGGCCGGGCTGGCGGAGCGCGCCGACGGCGGCGACGATTTCTGGGGCTGGCGGCAGGTGATTTACCGCTTCCTCGACCGCATGGGCCCGGACGAGATGGAAGCGGTCGCCGCCCAGCTCTACGTCGAGATGCTCAAGGCCGGCTATACCGCCGTCGCGGAGTTCCACTACCTTCACCACGCGCCCGGCGGCAGCCCCTACGCCGACCCGGCGGAGCTGTCGCGGCAGGTGGTCGCCGCCGCTACCCGCGCCGGGATCGGACTCACCCATCTGCCGGTGCTCTATGCCCGCGGCGGGTTCGACGACAGTCCGCTGGCAGAGAACCAGCGACGGTTCGCCGGCGATCCGGACCGGCTGCTGGCGATCGTCGCCGCCCTCGCCCGCGACCATGGCGACGACCCGAACATCCATTTCGGCGTCGCGCCGCACAGCCTGCGGGCGGTGGCGCCGGACATGCTGGCGGCGCTGGTCGCCGGCGCCCATGGCGCCGACCCGATGGCGCCGATCCACATCCATGTCGCCGAGCAGACCCGCGAGGTCGAGGACTGCCTCGCCCGGACCGGCGCCCGGCCGGTCGAATGGCTGCTGTCCGAGGCGCCCCTCGACGGCCGCTGGTGCCTGGTCCATGCGACCCACATGAATTCGGCGGAGACCCGGGCGCTGGCCGCCAGCGACGCGGTCGCCGGGCTGTGTCCGACGACGGAAGCCAATCTCGGCGACGGGCTGTTCCCGCTGGCCGACTTCCTCCAGGCCGGCGGCAAGCTCGGCATCGGCTCCGACAGCCATGTCTCGGTCAGCCCGATCGAGGAGTTGCGCTGGCTCGACTATGGCCAGCGGCTCACCCGGCGGCGGCGGGCGGTCGCCGCCGACGAAGCCATGCCGTCGCCCGGCGAGCGTTTGTTCAGGCTGGCGCTGCAGGGCGGCGCCCAGGCCCTCGGCCGGCCGGTCGGCCGCCTCGAGGCTGGCTGCCGCGCCGACCTGTTGGTGCTCGACGGGGACAGCCCGACGCTGGCGGGACGATCGGCCGACCGGCTGCTCGACACGCTGGTCTTCGCCGGCAATTTGAACCCGGTGCGCGACGTGATGGTCGGCGGCCGCTGGGTAGTGCGCGAAGGCCGGCACACCAAGGAATCCGCCATCCTCGACGGCTACCGGCGGGCGCTGGCGACCCTGACGGCGTGACGCCGGTTCGTCAGAAGATCTCCGGCACGAAGGTCTGGTCGCTCATCGGCGGCCGGACATAGCCGGTGTCCCGCTGCCGGGGCGGCAGGACGATCTGGGACGGCGTCAGATCCTCATAGGGGATCACCGACAGCAGATGGCTGATGCAGTTCAGCCGCGCCTTCTTCTTCACCTCGGCATTCACCACGTACCAGGGCGCCTGCTTGATGTCGGTATGGGCGAACATCTCGTCCTTGGCGCGCGAGTACTCGACCCAGCGGCCGCGGGATTCCATGTCCATCGGGCTCAGTTTCCAGCGCTTGGTGGGGGTGCGGATGCGCGCCTGGAAGCGGCGTTCCTGCTCGTCGTCGCTGACCGAGAACCAGTACTTGATCAGGATGATGCCTGAGCGCACCAGCATGCGCTCGAACTCGGGGCAACTGCGCATGAACTCGCTGTACTCGGCATCGGTGCAGAAGCCCATCACCTTCTCGACGCCGGCGCGGTTGTACCAACTCCGGTCGAACAGCACCATTTCGCCGGCCGCCGGCAACTCCGCCGCATAGCGCTGGAAATACCATTGCGTCTTCTCCCGCTCGGTCGGCGTGCCCAGCGCGACGACGCGGCAGATGCGGGGATTCAGGCTCTCGGTGACCCGCTTGATGACGCCGCCCTTGCCGGCGGCCGGCGAAATGGTGCTGTTCGACCGGAGTT
>JABDIP010000459.1 GCA_013003675.1 Inquilinus sp. | reverse complement strand
GCCCGTCGATCGACTCGATCCCGGCGAGATACTCCTCCAACCGGTGGGTGAGCGGGCCGAGGCCGCCGATCGACACGGTGCGCGCCTTCAGCCGCAGGATGCTGGCATCCTGGTACAGCTTGCGCCGGGCCGCGGCACCGTCCATGTCGCCGGTGCGCACCCGCTGCAGCACGACCTCGAAATCCGCCACCACGTCGCGGGCCTCGGCCAGCACATCCTGTTCCGCCTGGCGATCGACTTCCTCTTCCGACACCAGGACTTTCGCTAGGCCGGCCATGGGGCATCCCCTCCCGAATTGCGGTTGATCGCGGCATGGGATACGCACTGGCGGTTAAGCGGACCTAAATTCGCGCCACCGGAGCCGTGCCGGCGCAATCGCGGTCGTCCGCCCCCCACCTTGGAGCGAGATCGCCCATGCTTGCCTTCCTGACATTGCTGCTGTGCTGCCAACTCGCCGGCGAGTTGATCGTCGCCCTTGTCGGTCTGCCGCTACCGGGGCCGGTGGTCGGCATGGCGTTGCTGTTCGCCGGGCTGCTGGTCCGTGGCGGCGTGCCGGAGGCGCTGCAGAGCCTGGCCGGCGGCCTGTTGCAGCACCTCTCGCTGTTGTTCGTGCCAGCCGGCGTCGGGGTGATGCTGCACCTGTCGCTGATCTCCGACGAGTGGCTGGCGATCTCCCTGTCCCTGGTGCTCAGCACGGCGATCACCGTGGCGGTCACCGCCGGCGTGATGGTCGGCCTGCGCCGGCTCTCGCCCAGCCCCGGCGACGACGGGGAGGGTGACCGATGACCGGTCCGCTGCAGGACATCTGGGTCTATCTCAGCGCCGGTCCGCTGCTGGCGCTGACCCTCACCTTGCTCGCCTATCAGGCCGGCTATTGGCTCTATCGCCGCGTCGGCATGAATCCGCTGGCCAACCCGGTTGTGTTCGCCGTCATCGTCCTGGTGGCGGCGCTGGTCGTCACCGACACCCCGTACGAGGTCTATTTCGAGGGCGCGCAGTTCGTGCATTTCCTGCTCGGGCCGGCGACCGTCGCCCTGGCGGTGCCGCTCTACAACCAGCTCCGCCAGGTCCGGCGGTCGATCGGCGCCTTGCTCGCCGCCATCGTCGCCGGCTCGCTGACGGCGTCGGCCAGCGCCGTCGGCATCGCCTGGGCGCTCGGCGCGACCGAGCGGACGGTGATTTCGCTGGCGCCGAAATCGGTCACCACGCCGATCGCCATGGGCATCAGCGAGCAACTGGGCGGCCTGCCCTCGCTGACCGCGGTACTGGTCATCCTGACCGGGGTGATCGGGGCGATGATCGGGCCGCCGCTGCTCGATCTGTTACGGGTGCGCGACTGGCGGGCGCGCGGCCTCGCCATCGGCGTCGCCGCGCACGGCATCGGCACCGCCCGGGCGATGCAGGTGAACGAGGTGGCCGGCGCTTTTTCCGGCCTCGCCATGGGGCTGAACGCCCTGGCGACGGCGATCCTGCTGCCGCTGCTTTGGCGCTGGCTGGTCTAGCGCATTATCCACTCACGTGGAATCGGCCGGAGCCGTCTGAACGGAAAATGCGCTAACGCGTCGTCCGTTTGGGCAGGTGCGACCGTTTCTCGCGCCGGCCGCGCGCCAACAGGCTGATGACCAGGATCAGGATGAACGGGATCGACGGCCACTGGAACCACAGCGTGCCGAGGCCGGAGAACAGGTTGATCATGAAAAAGAAGCCGATCATCGTCAGCGCGAACTTCGCCTTGTGCGGCAACGCCTGCCATTGCTCATGCAGGCTGCCGGCATCCGGCATTGCCGGTGATGGGCTGGGTGTGGCGGCGGTTCCCGCCGGATGTGCCGCCTGTTCGGTGGCCGTCTCGCCGTGCAGGAGCAGGCGATAGCTGGGGACCGGCTCGGCGATGTTCTTCACCGGCTGGGCGCCGACGAACTCGAAGCCGATCTCGAACTTGCGCCGGACCAGCTCGTGGACGGTCCCGGAAATGGTCACGCCGCCCGGCTCGGCCAGCGATTGCAGGCGGGCGGCGATGTTGACGCCCTCGCCATAGAGGTCGTCGCCATCGACCATGACGTCGCCGAGATTGATGCCGATGCGGAACACCATGCGGCGATCGTCGGCGAGGCCGTTGTTGCGGGCGGCCAGCTCGTGCTGCACCTCGACGGCGGCGCGCACCGCCTCGACCGGGCTGGCGAATTCGGCGATCACCGCGTCGCCCCAGGTATTGACGATCCGCCCGTTGTGCCGGCCGATCAAACCGGCCATCGCTCCGCGATACTGCTTCAGCCGGCCGAGCGTGCCGTCCTCGTCGACATCCATGAGCCGGCTGTAGCCGGCGACGTCGGCGCAGAAGATGGTCGTCAGCTTGCGCGTGACCGACTCGGACATCGCCGCTTCCCCGTCGCTGCCAGGGCGCCAGCCTATCGGTTGCGGCCCGGCGCCGCCAGCGGTCACAACAGCCCCCGGCTGCGCAGGCTCTCATGGCCGCGGCGGCCGACGATGACGTGGTCGTGCAGGGCGATGTTGACGGTGGCCAGCGCCCGCTGCACCTCGCGGGTCATGTCGATATCCATCTGCGACGGCGTAGGGTCGCCGGAGGGGTGGTTGTGGACCATGATCAGCGCGCTGGCGCCCAGTTCCAGCGCCCGCTTCACCACCTCGCGGGTATAGACCGGCGCGTGGTCGACGGTGCCGCGCTGCTGCACCTCGTCGGCGATCAGCTTGTTCTTGCGGTCGAGGAACAAGAGTCGCACCTGCTCCGCCGTCTCGAACGCCATCGCCACCTTCAGATAGTCGAGCAGGCTGGACCACGAGCCGATCGCCGGCGTTTCGATCGCCTCCTCGCGCAGCATGCGGTGGGCCGCCGCGGTCGCCGCCTTCAGCGCCGCCACCGCCGCCGGCTTCAGCCCGCCGCGCGCGGCCAACACGGCCGGGTCGGCCGCCAGCACCGCGGCCAGGCTGCCGAATTCGCCGATCAGCCGTTTCGCCAACGGCTTGACGTCGACCCGCGGAATGCCGCCGAACAGCAGCAGTTCCAGCAGTTCGTAATCGGCCAGGCTGTCCGGGCCTGCGGAGAGGAAGCGCTGGCGCAGGCGGTCGCGATGGCCGGCATGGTGCGGTTTGGCCGCGTCGTCGCCGGCTCGCCTGCCGGCCTTCGGCATGGTGTCACCGTCGCTCACGGCAGGGCGCCGGGTGGAGAGGGGAGTGGTTCGAAAGCCCCTCACCCTCCCAATGCTTCGCATCGGGCCCCTCCCTCTCCCGCAAGGGGAGAGGGGAATCATACGCGGCATGGCTTGTT
>JABDIP010000441.1 GCA_013003675.1 Inquilinus sp. | reverse complement strand
GTCGACCGTCTCGGGCAGCGGCACCAGGTTGAAATCGGCGTGGTCGATGGCGCCGAATTCGGCGAAACCGCCCCAGGAGCGGAAGCCGGGCACAACCGGGTTCTCGCAGAGATTGGCCAGGCCGGCGGCGCACATCGGGCAGGTTCCGTCGCCGCCGCTGAACGGTACGATGATCCGGTCGCCCGGCCGGTGCTTCGCCACATCGGGCCCGACCGCCTCGACCACGCCGCACATCTCGTGCCCCAGCACATGGGGCAGCGGGAAGGTCGTCGGCCAGTGCCCGGCCCAGGCGTGCCAGTCACTGCGGCAGATGCCGTTGGCCTCGGCCCGGATCACCGCGCCCCGCGGCGACGGCGCCGGATCGGGCACCTGCCGCAACACCAGGGGTTCGCGAAACGCTTCCAGCACGGCGGCTTTCATCGGGCCTTCCTCCTCCGCCGGATGCGGCGTCAAACCGGCTTGTCGTGCATCTCCAGGTGCAGCCGGTCGCCCTTGTACGGATGCGCCGCCGCGACCGCCTCGTCCAACTCGACGCCCAAACCCGGCGCGGTCGGCGGGATGACGTATCCCTCCTCCCAGCGGATCGGGGTCTTCAGGATGTCGGCATGGAAGCCGGACCAGTCGAGGATGCTTTCCAGGATCAGGAAATTCGGGCTGCAGGCGCCGATCTGGATGTTGGCCGCGCCTTCGATCGGCCCGCAATACAAATGCGGCGCGATCTGGGCGTAGTGGGTTTCGGCCATGCCGGCGATCTTCTTCGCCTCCAGCAGCCCGCCGACCCGGCCGAGCGCCATCTGCAGGATGGAGGCGGCGCCGGCCTCCAGCACCCGGGCGAACTCGTACTTGGTCGCCAGCCGCTCGCCGGTGGCGATGGGAATGCTGGTCTGCCGGGCGACCCGCGCCATCTCGGCCGGATTCTCCGGCGGCACCGGCTCTTCCAGCCAGAGCGGGTCGTACGGCTCCAGCCGGCGCGCCAGCCGGATCGCCGCCGACGTGGTCATCTGCCCATGGGTGCCGAACAGCAGATCGGCCCGGTTGCCCACCGCCTCGCGCAGCAGCCGCACGAACCGTTCGGCGCGGTCGAGCGCCTCCAGCGAAAGCTGCCTCGGGTCGAAGGCCGAGAACGGGCCGACCGGATCGAACTTGACCGCGGTGAAGCCCCGGTCGGCATAGGCGGCCGCGCGGCCCGCCGCCAGTTCGGCATCGACATAGACGTCGCTGGCGTCTCCCGGCTCGGGATAGATGTAGCTGTAGGTCCGCAGCCGCTCGTGCACGCGACCGCCGAGCAGCGCATGGACCGGCTTGTCGAGCGTCTTGCCGACGATGTCCCAGCAGGCCATCTCGATGCCGCTCAGGATGCCGAGCAGCGAGGTGTCCGGCCGCTGCGTGAAACCGCTGGAGTAGACGATCCGCCACAGCCGCTCGATCTCGAACGGATCGTTGCCGATGACCTGGCGCTCGCAGACGTCGCGGATCATCTGCTCGACCACGCGCGGGTGGAACGGCACCGAATAGACCTCACCGACACCCTCGATCCCGTCATCGGTGACGAGCTTGAGAAACACCCAATAGAGGCCGCCGAAATGCGGCGGCGGGTTCGCCACCACGAAGGTCTTCACATCGACGATCTTCACGCGTCTGCCCTCCGGCCCGGCGTTCCGGGCGGTAGTCGCATCAAAAGTGCCGAGCTTATACCAAGGGACATAGATAATGACCGATTTCATGGAGCCCCTTGGTCCTTGCGGGCAGGCGCGGCGCGCAGCGCGATGCAGCGCATCGGGCAAGCGTCGCAACGCACCCGAAAGGGCCAAGGGGCTCCACCGCAGGCCGATCTGCTATGTCCCTTGGTATTAGGCAGCGACCCGGAGATTTGACAGGACGAATGGCCGAAAAGAACCGTCTACCGCGTCATTGACGACATGGCGGACGGACGCCCGTTCACTGCGTTCCGAGAATTCGGTTCATGCTGGCGGCGAAGCTCTGGATCGGCAGGGCCGCGCCGAGATATCCAAGTCCCGCCCCCGGCACGGAGACCGAAACCCCGACGATGGAAAGCTGGCCGTTTCGCCGCAACAACAATGGCGAGCCGTTGTCATCGAGCGTCACCCCGCAGTCATGCGTCAGCATCCGGTCGCCGAGGATGACGAAGGTGCAATTGGCATGGGCGGCCATGACATGCGCCTGCTCACGGCTGTAGCCGACCCGCACCAGCGCCGTCCGGTCGCCGGTGCGGACCGCCAGTTCCCCCGGCGGGATCGGCAGCCAGGGCAGCGGTCTGATGCCGACGGCGCTGTTCAGGATCAGGATCGCCCAGTCGTTGGCCAGGTTGTCGCCGGTCAGCGGCCGGTCCGGGAGGAATCCAGGCGGCACCACGATTTCATTGACCAGCGCCTGGGCGGCGAAATCGCCGCGGTGATAGCCGGCGACGAATTGCAGGTCGCCCGCGTCCACCCACTGGCCGCGCTCGCGGTCGTAAAGGCAATGGGCGACGGTCAGCACATGCCGCGGCCCGATCAGCGCGCCGGTACAGAACTCGCCGCCGAACCGGTTGACGCGCCCGATGGCCGACCATGGCGGCGATTTGGGATCGATCGCCGGCGCGCCGCTTTGGTCCTGGGTCGACGCGGGGCCTGCCGTCATCGCCAGCGCCAACGCGGCGATCACCGCCCGGATCCTTGAAGCAAGCATGGTCCGCACCCCGCAGGCGATGAGGCGCGAGAAGCAGAAAATGCCGGCGCCTGTCACCTCTTGCCGTCGGGCCGAAATCGCCCTCGGGCGTCATCATAGCGAGGCGTTGGTATCAACATCGTTTACAGAACGGCAGGCGAATAATCTATTTCTGGTGTTTTACCATGCCCGCCCGTTCATTTATTGTCCGACCGATTCCGTTTTTCTTAGAATATTCTCTTAGTCATCGAAGTATTCGACCGGAAAAGACCAAATCGGAATGGGCCTAGTGACAGCCGGGCCCGGACTCCGCGCCCCGCTTCTTCGCCGATCGGGCCGGCTCCGACACACGCGGTTCCGGGCGGGCGCCCTGCCGTCGCTCGCGGACGATGTCGGCGAGCACCGAGAGCGCGATCTCGCCGGGCGTCGCCGCGCCGATATCGAGACCCGCCGGCGCCCGTATGGCGGCGATCCGCTCCGCCGCGACTCCGGCCGCGGCCAAATCGTCCTTCAGCTTGCCAGCCTTGCGGCGGCTGCCGACGAAGGCGACATAGCCGGCACCGGTGCCCAGCGCCGCCTCAAGCGCTTCCCGATCGCGGCGTCCCTGCGTGGCGACGACGATGAAACTCTCCGCGGCCCGCGGCGCCGCCGAAAGGTCGTAGCCCTCGATCCGCCAGTCGGCGCCGGCGATCGCCTCCGCCGCGTCCGCCGGCGCGGCGACCGTGACGGCGAACCCGGCCGCCTTGCCGACCGCCAGCAGCGCCATCCCGGTCGGCGACGCGCCGAGCACCAGCAACGCCGGCCGTGGCAGCACCGGCTCGATGAAGACATCCGTCGTGCCGCCGCTCGGGCAATGGCTGCGATGGGATTCGATGTCGTCGAGTTCGTCGGTTTCGCCGGCCGGGCCGACCCTGATCAGTCGCGGCCGACCGTCGGCCAGGGCCTGCGTCGCGGCCTTGACCACCGCGCCCCGGGTACAATTGCCGCCGATCCAGCCCTCGATGCTGCTGTCGGCGCGGATCACCGCCTTCGCACCGGCCTTGGCCGAGGTGGCGTCGCGGGTGCGCACGACGGTGGCCAGCGCGAAGGGCTGGTTGTCGCCGGTCATCCGGGTCATGCAATCGAGAATGCGATCGTGGTCGTCGGTCATGCGGTCCTCCCGCGCCGGTATCGGCGTCAGAGCTTCGCCAGATAGGGTTCGAGAGCCATCAGGCTCTCCAGATTGTGGGCCGGCGCGAACAGATCCAGATGCGGCAGCGCCGCCTGCATCCCGGCCGCGGCCGGCTCATAGTCGCGCCAGCCGATCATCGGATTCAGCCAGACGATCCGCCGCGCCCGTCGACGCAACTGACGAAGCGCCTCGCCCAGTTCTTCCGCCGGCCCGGTGTCGTAGCCGTCGCTGACGATCATCACCACGGAACGGGAGTTGAGCACCGAGGCCGCGTAGCCGCGGTTGAACGCCGCCAGGCTCTCGCCGATCTTCGTCCCGCCCGACCAGCCCGATGCGAGCAGCGACATGCGCTCCAGCGCCCGGTCGATGTTGCGTTCCTTCAGGGCGGGGCCGATATGCACCAGCCTTGTGTGAAAGACGAAGGCCTCGGCCTCGCGAAACCGGTCGACGATGCCGCGGATGAAGCGGATGAAGAAACTGCTGTAGACGCTCATCGAGCCGCTGGCGTCGAGGATCACGACCAGCCGGACCGGACGCTCGCGGCGGCGGCGATAGGCGAGGCGGAACGGCGTTCCGCCATGATGCATGCTCTTGTGGATCGTGTTGCGCAGATCCAGTCGCCGGCCGCGCGCCGCCACCCGATACCGACGGGTCAGTCGATAGCGCATGCGGGCCGCCAGCCGGTCGGCGAGATCGTAGATCTGGGCCAGCGCCTCCGGATCGGCGATATGGCGGAAATCGGTCTTCGACAGGGTCTCGGCGGTGCTGGCCCCCTCGCGTTGGCCGCCGGCGCTGGCCGGGTTGCTGTCGTTGCCGCGCTCGCCACGATCGGGCGCCCCGGTCGGTCCGGTCGACGCGCCGCCGGGCGGCAGCCGGCGGACCCCGCCCTTGCCGGTATCGCCGCCGATACGCGCCACCTGCTTCATGCCGCGGCGCAGCCAATAGGCGTCGAACAACTCGTCGAACCGCTTCCAATCCGCCCGGCAGGAACACAAGAGCGCGCGCAGCCCCCAGCGCAGCTCGTGCGATCGCGACAGATCGGCCTTGCCGGCCAGCCGCGCCGCGTCGGCGCCTTCGCGCAGGCCGACCGGAAAGCCGTTGTCGCGCAACAGGCGGACGAAGCCGACCAGCCGTTTCGAGACGGAGTGTCCAGGCCCCCGCGCGGGACCGGCCGTTCCGGGATAGGCCAGCACCGTGCTCATACCGCCTTTCCGACCAGCCGCTCGGTCACCTCCGGCGGCAACGCCTGCTGGTCCTCGCGGGTCTTGAGCAGGCACAGCAGGCTGTCCTGCACCGCCGCCGGATCCGTGCGCAAATCGGTCAGCTCCATGCCGACCAGGGCGCGCGCCCAATCGAGGGTCTCGGCGATGCCGGGCTTCTTCTTCAGATCCTCGCGGCGCACCGCCTGGACGAAACGAACGATCTGGCCGGCCAGCGCCTGCTCGATGCCCGGCACCCGGGCGGCCACGATGCGCAGTTCCTTGTC
>JABDIP010000436.1 GCA_013003675.1 Inquilinus sp. | reverse complement strand
GCTCAGCACCGCCGAACTCGGCGGCGTCTCGATCGCGGAATCGCCCTAGTGTCATGGTTTCGAAGTTCGGCACATTTCATGTGCCGAGTTTCGGAAGCTGAATGACACTAGAATCAAACAGTTAGTGTCCCTTTGATCCTGGAATTCGCTACTGCGAATTTCAGAATCGGGACACTAGGCAGGGCCGGCGCGGCATGATGTAATCGCGGGGTGGGGAGACGATCCGGCCATGATGCCCGATCAACAGCAGGGGAAGACCGCCCGGCCGGCGACAGGCCGCCGGGCATTGGCGGGCGCCGCCGCGGCGCTGGCGTTGCTTGCCGCGGCCTTCGCGGCGGCCCAGGACATCCGCTTCTTCACCATCGGCACCGGGTCGACCGGCGGCACCTATTTCCCGATCGGCGGCATGATCGCCAGCGCGATCTCCAGCCCGCCCGGCGCGCCGCCCTGCGAGCGCGGCGGCAGTTGCGGGGTGCCGGGGATGATCGCGGTCGCCCAGGCCAGTAGCGGTTCGGTCGAGAATCTGGAGAACATCCGCAGCGGCATCATCGATTCCGGCCTTGCCCAATCGGATACCGCCTTCTGGGCCTATACCGGCACCGGCCTCTACGAGAACATCGAGCCGATCGAGGATCTGCGCGCGATCTCCCACCTCTACGCCGAATACATCCATATCGTCGTGCCGGCGGAAAGCGACATCCAGTCGATCGCCGATCTGCGCGGCCGCCGCGTGTCGCTCGGGGCGGAAGGCTCCGGCACGCTGATCGATGCGCGGATCCTGCTCGAAATCTACGGGTTGGGAGAGAACCTCATCGACAGCGAGTTCCTCAGCCCCGAGGCATCCAGCGACCTGATGCTGGCGAACGAGCTCGACGCCTATTTCGTCGTCGGCGGCGTGCCCTTCCTCGCCGTCGAGGACCTTGCCGAAAGCATGCCGATCCGCCTGCTGCCGATCGACGGCGAGGCGGTCGAGCGGTTGCTCGAGGAGCAGCCGTTCTTCTCCGCCGTCGTGTTCGCCGAGGGCACCTATCCCGGCATCGGCGAGGTGCCGACGGTGGCGGTCGGCGCCGACTGGCTGACCTCGGCCACCCTCGACGAGGAGCTGGTCTACGGCATCACCCGGGCGCTGTGGCACCCGACCACGCGCATCCTGCTCGACAACGGCCATGCCCGCGGCGCGGAGATCCGCCTCGAACACGCCCTGCGCGGCCTCGCCGTGCCGCTGCACCCTGGCGCCGCCCGCTACTACCGCGAGGCCGGGCTGCTGCCGGATCTGTCGCCCCCAGAGCCACCGCCGGGCCCGGTCAGGGATAGTCGATCACCCAGGGCTCCTGCCGTGCCGCCGCAATCCATTTCCGAATCGCCGGCAGGCCCATGACCGCGTCGACATAGGCCCGCGCCGCGTCGTCGAGCGGCACCCCATAGGTCACCAGGCGGGTGACCACCGGCGCGTACATGATATCGGCCAGGCAATAGCGGCCGAACAGGAACGGGCCGCCGGCGCCATGGCGCGCCCGGCACTCGGCCCAGAGCGCGACGATCCGCGCCACATCGGCCAACGCCTCCGGCGTATGGTCGCGGCCGGATCGGCTGTCCACCACGTCCATCGGCATCGTCCGGCGCAGATCGGCGAAGCTCGAATGCATCTCCGCTGCGGCGGATCGCGCGACCGCCCGCGCCGCCGGGTCGGCCGGCCACAGCCCGGCCTCGGGATACGTCTCCGCCAGATACTCGCCGATCGCCAGGCTGTCCCAGATCGTCAGCCCGTCCGCCTTCAGCACCGGCACCTTGCCGGCCGCCGAGTGCGCCAGCATCGCCGCGCGGGTTTCCGGCCGGTCCATCGGAATGACGATCTCCTCGAACGGCGCGCCGGTCGCCTCCAGCGCCAGCCAGCCGCGCAGCGACCACGAGGAATAGCGTTTGTTCCCGACAACCAGGGTGAATCGGGGCACCTTCGGACCTCCAATTTCGGGGATGCCGACGCCGCCGCTTGGCAAGGCACCGGCTTTGCGACATCGTGCAATCCCCCCAGGCGAATGACAAGGAGCCGCGAGGCGTGCTGCGCTATCTGACCGACCAGGAACCCACCGACACCGTGCCGATCGAGACCGTCACCGCCGCCGGGCTGGACTCCTGGCTTGCCGGACGTGACGACCGCCTGCGCGCCTGGATCGCCGATACCGGCTTCGCCGGCAAGCCGGGCGAACGGGCGCTGTTGCCGGGGCCGGAGGGCCGGCTCGCCGGAATCGCCGTCGGCGTCGACGAGGATGACGGCCTGTGGCGCTATGCCGGCTTGCCCGAGGCGCTGCCGCCGGGCACCTACCGCCTCGACGGTGTCGACGATCCGGCGGCGGCAACGCAGGGAGCCCTGGGCTGGGCGCTCGGCTGCTACAGATTCGACCGCTATACCGCCCGCGAGCGGGAGCCGGCTCGGCTGGTCTGGCCGGCGGCGGCGGACCGGGCGGCGGTGGAGCGCGCGGCGACGGCGACCGGACTGGTCCGCGACCTCGTCAACACCCCGGCCGGCGACATGGGGCCGGCGGAGCTGGCCGCGGCCGCCGCACAGCTCGCCGGCGAGTTCGAGGCGTCGGTCGTGGTGATCGCCGGCGACGATCTGCTGCCCAACAACTACCCGACCATCCACGCCGTCGGCCGCGGCAGCGCCCGGGCGCCGCGGCTGATCGACATCGCCTGGGGCGACCCCGCCGCGCCCAAGGTCACCATCGTCGGCAAGGGCGTCTGCTTCGATTCCGGCGGGCTCGACCTCAAGCCGTCGAACAACATGCTGCTGATGAAGAAGGATATGGGCGGCGGCGCCCATGCCCTCGGCCTCGCCCGGATGATCATGCAGGCCGGCCTGCCGGTGCGGCTGCGGGTGCTGGTCCCGGCGGTGGAGAACATGGTCTCCGGCGACAGCTTCAAGCCGCTCGACGTCATCCGCACCCGCAAGGGGCTGACCGTGGAGGTCGGCAACACCGACGCCGAGGGCCGGCTGGTGCTGTGCGACGCCTTGGCCGAGGCGGCCGATCAGGAGCCGGCGCTGATCGTCGATTTCGCCACCCTGACCGGCGCCGCCCGGGTGGCGCTCGGCCCCGATCTGCCGGCGCTGTTCTGCAACGACGAGGCGACCGCCTCAGCACTGCTCGCCGCCGGTGAGCGCGAGGCCGACCCGATGTGGCGGCTGCCGCTCTGGAAACCCTATGCGAAATCGTTGCGGTCGCCGGTCGCCGACACCAACAACATCGGCGACAGCCCGTTCGCCGGCTCGATCACCGCCGCGCTGTTCCTGGAGAAGTTCGTGCCGGCGGCGATCCCCTGGGTCCATCTCGACCTGTTCGCCTGGAACCCGGCCGACCGCCCCGGCCGGCCCAAGGGCGGCGAGGCGATGACCATCCGCGCCGTCTACGCGCTGATCGCCGAGCGTTTCAGCGGCTAGGGTTCGCCCGGCCGGGCGGCCGATCAAGCCATCGCCGTCATGG
>JABDIP010000424.1 GCA_013003675.1 Inquilinus sp. | reverse complement strand
GACAACGACCCCCGCGCCGATCACCGCGTTCGGGCCGATCCGGCAGTGGGCGCCGATCTCCGCCCGCGCGCCGCCGACCGCGCCGGCGCCGATTTCGGCCGTCGGATCGACGAGCGCCGCCGGGTCGACCACGGCGCCCGCAGCGATACCGGGCACCGCGGCCGGCCGCGGATAGAAGGCGCGGGCGATATGCGCGAAGGCCTTGTAGGGCGTCGGCGTCAACAGCAGCGCCATACCGGCCGGCGCATGCCTCGCCATGTCCGGGTGCGCGACGCAGGCGCCGGCGGCGCTCGCCCTGAAGGCATCGACATATTTGCGGTTGTCGAGAAAGCTGACCGTGTCGGGGCCGGCACGGTCGAGCGGCGCCACATCGGCGAAGGCACGGCCGCCATCGCCGTCGGACGCCAGATCGGCCCCGGCGATGCCGGCCAGATCTGCCAGGTCGAAGGGTCCAGCCTTGCTGAAAAACCGCGGATCGGCCATCGGGTCGGCGCTCCGTTTCTGGTCCTGCCCTATTGCTCCGGGACGATCACGTCGACATAGGGCAAGACCTCGTTGAGGCGGTTCAGCGACGCCACCGTGAAGTCGAGGTCCTGGTCGGCCATCACGACGTCGGCCTGGTTGAGTACCAGATCGGCCTCCTGTTCCTCGGCAACCGCCGCGATCACATCGAGCAGCGCCGACTGGACGAGATCCATCGCGACATCCAGGGCCCGATCGAGCGCCGCCCGGCGGTACTGGGCCTCGCGCTGCGCCTCGGTGACCCGCTGCTCGAACTCGCGCCGCCGCTTTACGAATTCATCGTCGGAAAGCACCGGGCGCTGCTCGGTCAATTCCGCTTCGAGCGCGCGCAGTTCCTCTTCGATCCGGGCGAACTCCTCCTGGTAGGAAATCCGCAGGGCGTCGATCTGCGCCCGCACGGCGCCGGCCGCGGCCGATTCCCGTACGACGCGCTGATAGTCGACAACGATGATCGCCGGCGGCTCCACCTGCGCCGTCGCCGCCACCGGCGACATCGCGAGAAAAGCCACGACCAGCACACGGGCGGCGCGGTCGACCGGACTCATCGGCTAGAAGCTCGTTCCGAAACTGAACCGGAAGGTCTGGGTCTTGTCGTAGTCTTCCTTGGCCACCGGGAAGGCGAAGTCCAGCTTGATCGGTCCCAGGGGCGACGACCAAGACAGCCCGAAGCCCGGTGCGACGCGGATCGACGCGTCGTCGAGAACCTCAGGCCCGGTATCGTCGACATCATAGAGGGTGCCGAAATCGGTGAAGACCCTCGCCCGTATCCCCAGCTCCTCCGGCAGCCCGGTCGGGAAGGCCAATTCCAGGCTGCCGATCCCGAAGACGTTGCCGCCCAGGGCGTCGTCGGTCACCGAGTCGCGCGGGCCGATGCCGGAGCGTTCGAAACCGCGAAGCTGGCTGCCGCCGACGAAGAACCGATCGGCGATCCGCACATCCTCGTCGATGCCATAGTTGTAGCCCCCCTCGAGGCTGAACGCGAGGACGGTCTCGTCGAAGATCGGGAAGTAGATCGCGCCGTTGGCGGTGGTGCGGAAATAGCTGACATCGCCGCCGATCCCGGCGAAGTCGTTGGCGAATTCAAGAATGTAGCCTTCCGACGGATTGATCCTGCTGTCCAGCTGGTCATAGGTGATCCGATGGCCGATCTCGGAGGTCAGCGTCTGGCCTTCCTGTTGCTTGATGAAGGTCGACGCATCGGGCTGGACATTCTCGATCGTGCGGTCCTCGAGCCGGTAGCGCACGGTCTGCCGTAGCCTGTCGCCGAGCGGGTACCCGACACGCAGCCCGAAACCGTTGGTCGCCTCGTCGAACGAGCTTTCGTCCTGATTGTCGCTCGTCGTTCGGAACGCGTCGAACCCGGCGGAGAGGTCCTTGTCGAGGAAATAGGGCTCGGTGAAACTGAGCGAAAACTCCTGCGCCGTGCCGCTGACCGTTGCCGAAAGGCGAAGGTCCTGCGCCCGTCCGAGCAGGTTCCGCTCCCGCAGGCTGACGCTGCCAAGCGCGCCCTCGGTCGACGAGAACCCGGCACCAAGCGACAACTCGCCGGTCGACCGCTCGTCGACATCGACGACGATGACCGTGCGATCCGGGACCGATCCGAGCGCCTGCGTCACTTCGACCCGCTCGAAGAAACCGAGATTGCGGACCAGGGTCTCGGAACGGCGGAGCTTGGAGGCGTTGAACGGGTCGCCCTCGACAAGCTGCAATTCGCGGCGGATCACCTCGTCGACCGTCCGCACGTTGCCGGTGACGTCGATCCTTTCGACGAACACGCGCGGCCCCTCGTTGATCTGGTAGACGATGCCGATCAGCGCTTCCTCGCGGTTGCGCGAGACACCTGGCACGATGTCGACGAAGGCGAACTGCAGATCGGCCAGCCGCGTTGTCAGGCCGGCGATGCTTTCCTCGACCGTCTCGCTGGAATACCAGTCGCCTTCCTCGGTCGTCACCTCGGCCATCAGCGACTCCGTATCCACATCCCGCAGCGTGGTTTCGATGCCGACTTCGCCGAAGCGAAAGCGCTGTCCCTCCTCCAGCGTGAACGTGATGAAGAACTCCTCGCGGTCGGGCGTCAGTTCGGCGACCGCCGAGACGATGCGGAAGTCGGCGTAGCCTTCGCGCAGATAGAAGCGCCGCAACAACTCGCGGTCGAAGGCCAGACGGTCGGGGTCGTAGGTGTCGTCGCTGCCGAGCAGATCCCACCAACTGGACTCCTCGGTCTGGATCTCGTCGCGCAGATCGGAGTCGCTGAAGGCACGGTTGCCGATGAAGCTGATCCGGCGCACGCCGGTCAGCGGCCCCTCGTCGATTTCGAACACGAGATCGACGCGGTTCTGGTCGAGCTGGATCACCTTGGGGTCGACCGTCGCGGCGAAACGGCCGCCGCGGCGATAGACCTCCAGCAGCCGGAAGACATCGTTCTGAACCCGCGTCCGGGTATAGACCACGCGCGGCCGCAGCTGCACCTCCGCATTGAGGATATCGTCGGCGATCCGCAGGTTTCCCTCGAAGGCGATGCGGTTGATGATCGTGTTCTCGACCACCGAGA
>JABDIP010000390.1 GCA_013003675.1 Inquilinus sp. | reverse complement strand
ACCCCTCACCCGGCTCGCGAGGCTCGCCGACCTCTCCCGCAAGGGGAGAGGTGCTGGTCGGCAAAGGCCGTCCCCTAAGCCTTGCCGAGGAAGATGTCGATCATGCTGTCGAGCAGGGCGATGGCCTCGGCGCGCGGGCGGCGGAAGCAGTTGCGGCCGATGATCGAGCCGTTGCCGCCACCGTCTCGGATCGCCTTCGCGTCGTCGAGCACCGCCTCGGTGCCCTTGGCGGCGCCGCCGGAGAAGACGACGATGCGGCGGCCGCCGAAGCACGAGCGCACCACCTCGGCGACGCGCTCGGCCTGGCTGCCGATGGCGATCCCGCTGCCCTCGAACTCCTTCTTCGCCGCGCCCTGGTCGAGATGGTCGCTCGGCAGCTTGACCTTGATGATGTGGGCGCCGATCTGGCAGGCGAGATGGGCGCCATAGGCGACCACATCCATCGCCGTTTCGCCCTCGGGCGACAGGTCGCCGCCGCGCGGATAGGACCACAGCACCGTCGGCAGGCCGACCGACTTCGCCTCGCGGCAAAGCTCGGCGATCTCCTCGAACATCTCCAGCGAGGCGTCGGAGCCGGGGTAGATGGTGAAGCCGATCGCCGAACAGCCGAGCCGGAGCGCGTCGTCGACCGAGCCGATGATCGCCTGGTCGGCGCCCTCCTTCAGCCGCGACAGGCTGTTGGAGTGGTTCAGCTTGAGGATGGTCGGCACCAGCCCCGGGAACACTTCGGAGCTGACCTCCAGCGCGCCGAGCGGCGCGGCATAGGCCGACAGCCCGGCCTCGAGGGCGAGCTGGTGGTGGTAGATCGGGTCGTAGGCCGGGGCGTTGATGGCGAAACTGCGCGCCGGCCCGTGCTCGACGCCCTGGTCGACCGGCAGGATGATCATCTTGCCGGTGCCGCCCAGCCGGCCCTGCATCAGGAAGCGGGCCAGATTGCCCTTGGTGCCGGGGTTGTCGCCACCGTAGTTGGACAGGATCTTGCGGATTGTTTCCGTCAGTTCCATGGCGGGAATCCTCAGCTTGAAGTGGTTGCGGAAGGTCGGCCACGACATAGACCACCCCTTGGGCGATTGCAACGCTGGGGCGAGGCGGTTCGGGCCGGTCTGCCCTGCGTCCCGCTCATGGACCATGGCCCAAGGGTTGCCGGACCGTCTATCCTTCCGGCGGGGATGTCGATGAGCAAGTTATGAGATTCGTCCATCTGGCAGGTGACCGGGTCTTGGCTGGACGCGACCCGCCAGCCCCCCCAATGCCGTCATTGCGAGGAGCGCAGCGACGTGGCAATCCAGAGCGGCCAGGGCTCCACTGGCGGCGAACTGGCACGCTATCGTGGCCGCACCGGGCGCGGCTACGATGGGAGCCGCAAGGCTGCTAGCGACGGACCTGGCGGCCCCTGGATTGCCACGTCGCAACGCTCCTCGCAATGACGGTGGAGGGGGGCACGCTGCGCATTGCCGCCGCGGTCCCCTCGGTTGGCAAGATGTCTGGGTCCGGTAGGAAAGGAAGAGAGCAGAGATGGCCGAGAATCAACGTACCGCGCTGATCGTCGGCGCCGGCGCCGGCTTGAGCGCCTCGCTCGCCCGGCGCTTCGCCCGCGAGGGGATCGACGTCGCCCTGGCGGCGCGGACGACCGACAAGCTGGCCGACCTCTCCGCCGAGATCCGCGCCCGCGCCTTTGCCTGCGACGCGTCCGATGCCGACCAGGTCGAGCGACTGTTCGCCGAGTTGGACGCCGGGCCCGGGGCACCTGACATCGTCGTCTACAACCCCAGCTATCGCGCCCGCGGCGCGCTGGTCGAACTCGATCCGGCGGAGGTGGCGAGGGCGCTGGCGGTCACCGCCTATGGCGCCTTCCTGGTGGCGCAGCAGGCGGCGCGGCGGATGCTGGCCAAGGGCGGCGGGGCGATCCTGCTCACCGGTGCCTCGGCCGGGGTGAAGGGCTATCCCCGCTCGGCGCCTTTCGCCATGGGCAAGTTCGCCCTGCGCGGGCTGGCCCAGAGCATGGCCCGCGAGCTGGCGCCGCAGAACATCCACGTCGCCCATTTCGTCATCGACGGCGCGATCCGCAATCCGGGCCGCGCCGAGCCGCCGGACCGGCCCGACAGCATGCTCGACCCCGACGCCATCGCCGACACCTATTGGCACGTCCTGCAGCAGCCGCGAAGCGCCTGGAGTTGGGAACTCGAACTGCGGCCCTGGGTGGAGACGTTCTGAACCGGCACCCGGCGAGGAGGAAGGAACGCGACCGATGTGCGAGCTTTTCGCCATGTCCAGTCTCCAACCGGCGACGGTCAGCTTTTCGCTCGAACGTTTTGCCCGGCGCGGCGGCGGCGTGGCGCCGAATCGCGACGGCTGGGGCGTCGTCGCCTACGACGAGGGCGACGTTCGCTGCCTGCGCGAGCCATTCCCGGCCGCGTCCAGCCCACTGGTCCGCTTCATCGAGCGGCACCCGCCCTGTAGCGGCCTGGTCGTCTCGCATATTCGCAGGGCGACGGTCGGCGGCCGCCTGCTGAAGAACACCCAGCCCTTCTGCCGCGACCTCGGCGGCCGCATCCACGTCTTCGCTCACAACGGCCATCTCGCCGGCCTGGAGCGGACACCGGCCTCGGAATTCGGGTGCCACCGGCCGGTCGGGGACACCGATTCCGAGGCGGCCTTCGGCGTGTTGCTGCGCCGGCTGGAAGGGCTCTGGGCGGCGGGTCGGCCGCCGCTGCAGGCGCGTCTCGATGTCGTTGCCGCCTTCGCCGCCGAACTACGGCCGCACGGCCCGGCCAATTTCCTGTACGGCGACGGCGAAATCCTGTTCGCCCACGGTCACCGGCGTCACCAGGCCGACGGACGCATCGCCCCGCCGGGACTCCACCTGCTGTGCCGCGAATGCGCGGGAGAGCAGACGCCGTTGGCAGGCGAGGGGATTGCGATCGCGTCGCCGCGGCAGCAGGTGGCGCTGGTCGCCAGCGTTCCCTTGACCGACGAGGCATGGCGACCGTTGGCGCCGGGCGAGCTGATCGCCCTCTCGGCCGGCCGGGTGGCGGCGGCTCTGGTGCCGTGACGGCGAAGGGTGGACGGCAAAGCCGGTCTCTCGCGTAGACTAGTGCCGCGCAAACGAGGGAATAGACCGATGCACCGCTTGCTTGCGGCGGGGTTCGTCCTGCTCGTCACCGCCGTTGCTCTGGCCCAGGACCGGACCGCCGAGACCGAGGAGGCCCGCGCCGTCATCCAGCGCCTGCGCGGCGCGATGATCGAGCATCTACAGGCGGCGATGGCCGACTCCGGGCCGGAACTCTGCCGGCACCTGGCGCCGGAGAGCGCCGGCGAGATCGAGGCCGAGACCGGTTGGCAGATCCGCCGCACCAGCCTTCGCGTGCGCAACCCGGATAATCGACCGACCGACGCGGAGCGCGGCATCCTGATGAGCTACGCGGCGCGCCGGGCGGCGGGTCAGTCGATGGAGCTGATGGAGACGACCCGGATCGTCGAGCAGGACGGCGAGAGCTTCTTCGAGTATTTCCGGGCGATTCCCACCTTCGAACCCTGCCTGGCCTGCCACGGCGACGCGCCGGCGCCGGATGTCGCGGCGGCGATCCGGGAGCACTATCCCGACGACGAGGCGGTCGGTTTCGCCGTCGGCGATCTGCGTGGGATTTTCTCGCTGCGGCGACCGTGGCGGCCGGGCGAAGCGATCGAAACCGGGGATTTGACGGGGGCGAAGCCGGTCGAGCTTCCAGCGCAGGTTCAACTGGGCATCGGCACATTGTCCGGCGACGCCGCCAGAGGCCGCCAGGCATTCGACAAATCGTGCCAGCGATGCCACGCGCCGAGCGATCTGGCCGTGCACATTTTCCGGCCCACCGGCGAACCCCTGCGCCAGGATGTCTGCGTCTTCCTGGAGACCCATGGTCTGCTCGATTCAGAGCGCGATTGCGACGTCGTCGCCTATCTGAAGACGCTCGCCGGGGCGGCGGAATGACGCGGATGTGCTGGTCCGACTTCGCCTATTCGATCGGAAAGTAGATCTCGGTCAAAAACTCGTCGGGCGGCGTCGAATCGGGGTCGGTGACGTAGCATTCCAGAACCGGCCCGGTGGCCTTCAGCCCCGCACGGCCGATATGGGCCATGATCGCGTCGTAGGTTTCCGAAAGCTTCTCGTACGGGCCCTTGTGGATCGCCTTCAGCGCCCGCCCGGCTGGCGTCTCGCCGGCTTTCACATCGGCGTGGCCGGCCGCCTTGGCGGCATCGGCGGCGGCGATCGGAACGGCCACGTCGAACACCGTTTCGGCCTCGTTGTAGTCGCGGTAGAGCGCCAGCGGCGCCCCGGCGATCTCGATGCCGGATTGCTGCATGAAGCCCATCAACGTGCCGAACGCCTCCGCCATGGCGGCGCCGATCGCTTCCGGCACGATCGCGCTCTTGCGGTGGACATAGAGAATGGGCTGGCTGGTCAGGGTGACGGTCTCAAAATCGGCCATGGACGGACTCCCGTTCAGAATCGTTTCGGTTTGGCGGACGCTCCGGTCTCGCGGACGAAGGCGGGGCGAATTCTCTTCGCCGGCACTGGGTCAGTCGCCCGATGCCAGCCATTCGCGACAGGCCCCGCGCTTGTCGCGCGCGTGGCGCGGGTCGAGGGCGGGCTGCCGTTCGGTGCGCAGCACGGCGCCGCTCTGGTCGGCGATCGCCGACAGCTTGGCCGCGATGCCCGCATCGCCCAGGAACACGACCTCCTTCGTGCCGGCGCGCAGTGCCGCCAGCACCGCGCCCGGGGCGTCGTCGCAATCCAGCGTCCCGGCCACGTCCAGCC
>JABDIP010000378.1 GCA_013003675.1 Inquilinus sp. | reverse complement strand
GCTCACACCGACTCGGTGTGAGCCGTGAATCAGTCTTTGTCCTCGTGATCTGGACAGAAAAGAAAGGGCGCGAGGCCCCCGCCGGCCTCGCGCCCCTTCCGCGACCCCGCACCGACTGTGATCGGCTTGGCCGCGCTGCCCGATGATCCGCCGTGCGGTGCGGGCCGCCGTCAGACGGCGACGATGCAAATGCCGGCGGATACCTGGAACATCAATTCGCCCATCAACTCGTCGGCATCGCCGATCGAACCGCTGTCGCGATGGACCGCCGACAGCTCGATGCGGGCCTCGCCCAACAGGTCGACATCGCGCAGCGCCTGGCGCATCCGGTCGAGCAGACGGGCCGTCAATGCTCCGGCATCCTCGCCGCGCCGCACGAAGAGGAGGGCGCGGGCGGTGCCGTCAAGCCGTTCGACCAGCGCCTCGTTCTCGAAGGAAGCGACCAGCCGGTCGGTCTCGGCGGCGCCGGCATTGCCGGTCACGCGCAGATGGAATAGTGAAATCTGTGAATTCGTAATGCGCAGAAGGCCGAGCAGGCGGTCGAACGCGGCACGCTCGTCATTGTGCCGGGTCGCCTGTTCCAGGCGCGGCAATATGGCGAGGTCTTCGAACCCGCGGTCGATGATGGCGCCGTCCGGCATTCCCTTCAACTCCCGGCCGGACCCGCGTCCGGCGTTCCGTCTTCTGTGAATCCTAAATGGGGATTCGCAGACAAAATTGTCTGTGCAAAAGTTGTGACATGAAGAATGTAAATATAGCTGCCAGAATATTAATTGGCTAACGGCAGATTAACTGTGTCTTGATTTAGGCCGGGTCTCTTCTTGTTTTCGCCATATTTCGTCAGCGCCTGGAACAAGGTCTGGTGCCCGGTGCGTTGCTCGGTCAGACGTTGAACCGAAAATGCAGGACGTCGCCGTCCTGGACGCGGTAGTCCTTGCCCTCCTGCCGCATCTTGCCGGCATCCTTGGCCGCCTGCTCGCCGCCAAGGGCGACGAATCTGTCGTAGTCGATGGTCTCGGCGCGAATGAAGCCGCGCTGAAAGTCGCTGTGGATGACCCCGGCCGCCTCCGGCGCGGTGGCGCCAACCGGCACCGTCCAGGCGCGGGCCTCCTTCGGTCCGACGGTGAAGAAGGTGATCAGCCCGAGCAGGCGATAGCCGGCGCCAATCACCTTGTTCAGGCCGGGCTCGTCGAGGCCGAGGGTCTCCAGGAAGGCCTGTTTCTCCTCCGGATCGGCGAATTGCGCCAATTCCGCCTCGATGGCGGCGGAGATCACCACCGCCTCGGCACCTTCGGCGGCGGCCCGCTCGGCCACCGCTCGAGAGAAATCGTTGCCGGTGGCGGCCTTATCCTCCTCGACGTTGCAGACATAGAGTATCGGTTTCGCGGTCAGCAATTGCAGCGCGTGCAGGACCGCCGCCTCGTCTTCGGCGATTGCCGCCTTGCGGGCCGGCTGGCCGGCCTCCAGCACCGGCTGCACCTTCTCGATCAACGCGAGCTGCGCCTTGGCTTCCTTGTCGCCGCCACGGGCCCGCTTGGTGGCCGCCAGAACCCGGCGTTCCAGGCTCTCCATATCGGCGAGGATCAGCTCGGTCTCGATGGTCTCGATGTCGCGCAGGGGGTCGACCGAACCCTCGACATGGGTGACCTCGCCGGCGAAGCAGCGCAACACGTGCAGCACCGCGTCGACTTCACGGATATGGCCGAGGAACTGGTTGCCCAGCCCCTCGCCCTTCGATGCGCCGCGGACCAGCCCGGCGATGTCGACGAATTCGAGCTGGGTCGGAATCACCTTGGCCGAGTTGGCGATCGTCGCCAGCCGGTCGAGACGCGGGTCCGGCACGCCGACCCGGCCGGTATTCGGCTCGATGGTGCAGAACGGGTAGTTCGCGGCCTCGGCCGCCTGGGTCGAGGTGAGCGCGTTGAACAGCGTCGACTTGCCGACATTCGGCAGGCCGACGATGCCGCATTTGAAACCCATCGGGGCGGCTCCTGGCGGTTCGAGAGTTGCGGGGCGGGGCGGCGGACAGGCTGCTAGGCGCCGTCCGGGGCGGTGCGGGTCAACAGCGCCACCCGGGTCATGAACTTCTCCGGCTCGCCCTCGGCAAGCAGCGGGGCGGCATCGGCCACCGCCTCCAGCAGCGGGTCGAGCCAGGCCTCGTCGTCCTTGGCAAAATCGTGCAGCACATGGCCGTTGACGCGGTCCTTGTGGCCGGGATGGCCGATACCGAGCCGGACGCGCCAATAGTCCGGTCCGATATGGCGGTCGATCGAGCGCAGGCCGTTATGCCCGCCGGCCCCGCCGCCCCGTTTCACCCGGCAGCGCCCGGGGGCGAGGTCGAGCTCGTCGTGAATCACCGCGACGTGCTCCGGCGTCAGCTTGTAGTAACGCATGGCCTCGCCGACCGCCTGGCCCGACAGGTTCATGAAGGTCATCGGCTTGAAGGCCATCACCCGTTCGGCGGCCAGCCGGCCTTCCGCCAGCCGGCCCTGGAAGCGGTCGCGGTACGGGCGGAATCCATGGCGCTCGACAACGTCGTCGAGCGCCATGAAGCCAATATTGTGCCGATGGTAGGCGTATGCCTGTCCCGGGTTGCCGAGACCGACCAGAAGCAGCATCGGGCGCCTCCCCGGTCGCGCGGAAGGGGGTCCCGGCGCCGTGGCACCGGGGCCGGCGAAGGATCAGCCTTCCGACCTTTCCTCGGCTTCGCCCTCTTCGCCCTCTTCGCCCTCGACCTCTTCGCCGGCTTCGGCGGCGGCTTCCGCGGCGGCCTCCTCGGCCTCGTCGCGGACCACCGACGGCGCGGCGATCGTCGCGACGGTGAAGTCGCGGTCGGTGATCGCCGGGCGCACCCCGGACGGCAGCTCGATGGCGCTGATGTGGATGCTGTCGCCGATGTCGAGCCCGGTCAGGTCGAAGACCAGCTTTTCGGGGATGCTGTCGGCGCGGCAGACCAGTTCGACCGCGTGGCGCACGACGTTCACCACGCCGCCGCGGCGCAGGCCCGGCGACTCCTCTTCGTTGATGAACTCGGTCGGCACCTCGATGGTGATCGTGGTGCGCGCGCTGACCCGCAGGAAGTCGACATGGACGATGCCGTCGGTGACCGGATCGTACTGCACGTCGCGGGCCAGGGCCCGGTGCGTATCGCCTTCCAGCTTGATGTCGTAGAGATGCGACGCGAAGGCGGGGTCGCGGAACAATAGCCCCAGCTTCAGCGACTCGATGCTGATCGACAGCGGCGGCTTCTTGTCGCCGTAAATCACACCGGGAATCATGCCGGCCCGACGCGTCGCCCGTGCTGCCCCCTTACCGGCCCGGTCGCGTGCGTCGGCCTCGATGACAATCGTATCGGCCATATCGGTTCTCCAAACGGAGGAAAAAAGCCGGCGCCGGCCTCCAGGGGTGCCGACGCCACGGATTCCCGCGACCGCCCGATGGCAGTCGACGAGGCGCGGTGATGTAGCAAACGCGCCCGGCTTTGTCCAACGCCGGATGCCGACCGGCGCATTCAGTCGAACAGGCTGGAGACCGAGCGTCCGTCGGAGATGCGGCTGATCGCCTCGGCCATCAGCTTGGCGATGGAAATCTGCCGGATGTTGTGGCTGACGCGCACCGCTTCGGTCGCCTGGATGCTGTCGGTGGTGACCAGCGCCTCCAGCGGCGACGCGGCGACGCGGGCGACCGCATCGCCGGACAGCACGCCGTGGGTGGCGTAGGCGCTGACCGACTTGGCGCCGTTCTCCATCAACGCCCGGGCGGCGTTGCACAGGGTGCCGGCGCTGTCGACGATATCGTCGACCATCACGCAATCGCGATCCTCGACCTCGCCGATCACGTTCATCACCTCCGAAACGCCGGCCTTCTCGCGGCGCTTGTCGATGATCGCCAGATCGGCGTCCAGCCGCTTGGCGACCGAGCGGGCGCGCAGCACGCCGCCGACGTCGGGCGAGACGATGACCAGCTTGCCGCCGTTATTGCGCTCTTCGATGTCCTTCACGAAGACCGGCGAGGAGTAGAGATTGTCGACCGGGATGTCGAAGAAGCCCTGGATCTGGCCGGCGTGCAGATCGAGGGTCAGCACCCGGTCGGCGCCGGCGCGGGTGATCAAATTGGCGACCAGCTTGGCGGAGATCGGCGTGCGCGGGCCGGTCTTGCGATCCTGGCGGGCATAGCCGAAATAGGGCAGCACCGCGGTGATCTGCCGCGCCGAGCCGCGGCGCAGCGCGTCGACGGTGACCAGCAACTCCATCAAATGGTCGTTCGCCGGATAGCTGGTCGACTGGATGACGAAGACATCCTCGCCGCGCACGTTCTCCAGCACCTCGACGAACACCTCCAGATCGGCGAAACGTCGGATGCTGGCCTTTGTCAGCGGTATTCTGAGCGCCGCGGAGATCGCCTCGCTCAGCGGCCGGTTGCTGTTGCAGGCGATGAGTTTCATGTCGGCCACACTCGCTTGGCGGCGCGTTGGCGAACGGTCATCCCGGGCCGCGGAGCCGCAGCCGAGCCGGTCGCCGACCTCCCGGGCCGGGAGTCGGGCGTCGATATATCAAGGCGGTTTGGACATGTAAACGTCATAACGCCTCGGCGTTGGGGCTTCCGAATCCGGTCAGGCGAGCCCATCCAGCAGCCGGCCGGCGCGTTCGCCCGCGGGTGCCGTCTCGCGTGGTGGGCCGGCCTTGGCATAGGCGTGTGCCGCCGCGGCCAGATCGGCGGCGGAGGGGTTCGTCGCGGCGTGCGCGGCCGCCGCCAATGGGGCGGCGGCGAGCCGGTTTTGCTCGGGAGTCGCGGCGACCTTGCCGAGGTTGACCGTCACCGAACCGCCGACCGCATAGGCGCGGCCGTCGGGGCCAAGCTGGTACACATAGGCGATCGGTCCGGCG
>JABDIP010000339.1 GCA_013003675.1 Inquilinus sp. | reverse complement strand
GCCTTGAGCAGTGTGCCGCGCCAATAGAAACCGGTGCGACCGTGACGCAGGCCCCACCACACCTCGCGCACCAGGACACCGACCAGGAACAGATAGCCGATTGCGAGCGCGGCATAGAACGGCCAGTGCAGAGGGAGCATGGCGGCTGCCGCTTCTACCAGATCAGCCCGGGTGCGGCGTAGGTCGGGCGATGTCCCGCGGCCTCCGCCGCCCGGCCGAGCTTGCCCGGGTCGATCGGGCCGCCCGGTTCGGCGCTCAGGTCGTCGGCGTGGATACCGCCGGCGACCAGCAGGCTGTCGAGGCCCATGGCGTTCGCCCCGGCGATGTCGGTGCGGAAGCTGTCGCCGACGGCCAGGATCCGCCCTCGATCGATGCCGGCCAGCAGCCCGAAACACGCCTCGTAGACCGAGGGGTACGGCTTGCCGTAATAGACCACCGCACCGCCCAACGCCTCGTAGCGGGCGGCCAGCGCGCCGGCGCAGATCGCCGGGGTATCGCCGACCATGACCACCAGATCCGGGTTGGCGCAGATCATCGGCAGGCCGCGCCGCGCCGCCGCCGCCATCACCTCCTCGTAGTCCGCCACCGTCTCGTGATGCTCGCGGATACCGGTATTGAGGACGAAATCGGCCTCGGCGGGACTCTCCGTCACCTCGTAGCCGAGCCCGCCATAGATCGAGACGTCGCGCGGCGGCCCGATGTGCAGGCAGCGCCGGCCCAGTTCGGCAGTGAAGGGATCGGCGCGGCCGGCCAGCGCCTCGTGGGTCGCCTCGCCGGAACTCATCACATGATCGTAGAGCCGGCGCGGCACGCCGATCTCCTCGAGCCGGTCGATCAAGGCCGAGAGCCGCCGCGGCGCGTTGGAAAGCAGGCAGGTATGCCGGCCGGTGGCGCGCAGGCGTTCCAGCGTGTCGATCACGCCCGGCAGCGGCTTCAGCCCGTTATGGACGACCCCCCAGAGGTCGAGGATATAGCCGTCGTAGCGGTCGGCGATGCCGGCGATGCCGTTCAGGATCGGGATGTCGGTCGTCATGGCGGAAAGTCGTTGAAGCGGGCGGTGGGTGTACCACCAAGACACCGAGACACGAAGAGGTTCCGGCAGGGCGCGCGCATGGCACGCGATCATTTGGTGCCCTGCTGGCGACGAGCCCTATTCGGTGCGCGGTTCGCCGAACAGCATGCCCTGGCCGTAATCGATCGACAAATCGAGCAGTTCGACCACGACCTGCTCGGATTCGACCCGGTCGGCGATCAGGTCGATCGCCGCCGCCTCCAGCCGCCGCTTGGTTTCGGCGACATCGACCGATTCCGCCGGGTCGTGCGCCTCCGCCAGCAGGCCGGCGGCCTCGACCTTGACGAAGCGCACGTTGCAGCGTTCCAGCAGCGCCACGTCGAGACCGGCGAGGCCGCTCAGCTTGTCGACCGAAAAGCGGAAGCCCAGCCCGGCCAGTCGCTTGATCGGGGCGAGCAGCGAGTCCGCCGCCTCGGCGAAATCGTCGCCGCCGATTTCGAAGACCAGCCGTTGGGCCAGTTCCGGCGCGCCGACGACGAACTCGGTGAACTCGGCCATGAAGCCGGCGTCGCGCAGGGTGTCGATCGACACGTTGGCGAAGAAATCGACCTGCCGGTGGCGGCGCGCGGCGTCGCGGACAAGCTGGACGCAGCGGAACAGCAGCACGTTGTCGATCGCGGTCACCAGTCCGAGCCGCTCGGCGAGGCCGATGAAGACGCCGGCGGCGATCTGCGCCCCGTCGTCGGTGCGAATGCGGCACAGCGCCTCGTAGGAGCGCGTCTTGCGCTGCGGCAGGCTGACGATCGGCTGCAGCGCCATGGCGATGCGGTCGCGCCGCACCGCATCCTCCACCAACGCCGCCAGATCCTCTTCCGGCAGGCTGTCGACCGCCACCGGGTTCCGCGCCCGGGCCGGGATCGGCGGCGGTGCGGCGGTGCGGGGGGTCGGCCGCCGGCCGGTGAGCCGTGAGACGAGGTCCTGCAGCAGGCGCACCTCGTCGCGCACGCCGCTGGGACTGCCGCCTTCGGCCCGCTGGCCGAGATGGGCCTGGATCGCGCGCATCTCCGCCCGGGCCATGGCCAGCTCGGCCATCACCCGGTCGCGCGCCTCGGCCAGATCGTCGATCTCGCGGCGCAGATCGCGCTCCAGGCCCTGACGCGACAGGGATTCGTGCAGCACGGCGCCGAAGATCAGGACCAGGGCGCCGATCCCGACCGCCGTCCATTTGTCCACGGCGGGCACGCTGTAGGGCAGCGTCAGGGCGACGGCGATCGCGAAGGCCCCGTACAGCAAGGCAAGGATCAGATGACGCGGGAGCGACATGGCGGGACGGTTCGGGCTGGCTGCGGGCCGCGAACCGTCACACGCCTTCGTTGTCGTTTGGTTAATTCTTTCTTGCCAACGGCCGGGTGATGTCAGCGCCGACCGCCTCGGCGACCGAGGCGAAGCCGTCGGCCCGCAGCAACCGGGCCAGATCGCGCTTGATCTCCCCGAGCAGGGCTGGGCCGCGATAGACCAGCGCCGTGTAGAGC
>JABDIP010000334.1 GCA_013003675.1 Inquilinus sp. | reverse complement strand
CACATAGAGCTCGATCAGCGGCAGCGCCGCCAGGAACAGTAGAACGATGAACATGCGATTCCCTTGTCCGGCCGGCCATGAGGGCCTATCTAGGGTAACACCGGGGCACGTCGTGCGGCACGATGCCGGCCGTTTCCCGGGGATTTTGCTGCTGGACGAAAGCCGGTCGGTCCTTCAGGTAGGGTCGCGGGGCCGAAAGTTCCAGAAGCGCATGGCGCCGAGGCGTCGTAAAGCGGCAAGGATCGATGGGCGGCAGCTCCTTTTTCGAGATCATTATCCTTGGGATGATCGCGGTGTTCTTGGTGCTGCGCCTGCGCAGCGTGCTGGGCCGGCGCACCGGGCACGAGCAGGAACGCCAGAAGCCGTTGAACGGCGCCGGCGACACCGCCAAGCCGGACGGAGCCGACAAGGTCGTGGCACTGCCGAGCCGCGCGGCGGACATCGGCGGCGACGCCGCTCCGGGCATCGCCAGCGGCATCACCCAGATCAAGATCGCCGACCCCTCGTTCGATCCGCGCGGCTTCGTAAAGGGCGCCCAGACCGCCTTCCAGATGATCGTCAACGCCTTCGCCGCCGGCGACACGGCGACGCTGCGGCCCCTGCTCAGCGACGATCTCTACGACGAGTTCAGCGAGGCGATCCGCAAGCGCCTGGCGGCTGGCGAGACGCTGGAAAACCGCATCGAGGCGATCAAGTCGGCCGATCTGGTCGAGGCCGACATCGAGGGCCGCACCGCCTTCGTCACCATCCGCTTCGTGTCGAGCCAGATCCACGTGACCCGCGATGCCGAGGGCGAGGTGATCGACGGCGAGCCGGAGAGCACCCAGGAGGTGACCGATTTGTGGACCTTCTCCCGCAATACCCGCGTCACCGACCCGAACTGGTCCCTGGTGAAGACGGAAGTGCCGTCCTAGGCAGGGCTGCCGTGGCGAGGCGACTCGTCCGCCCGCTTGTCGGGCCGGACAACGGTGTTTCCTCTCGTCGTCCCTCGATCAATCCCTACCGCTTTCACCGATCCCGGAAACGTCCGCGCCATCCCCACCCGGCGTCGTCGCTGGACTCGATCCGGGGACCCATCGGACCGCCCACGCCGTGCCGGTTCGTCGTCGACGAGAATGGCCGCCCGCCCCGCCTTGCCAGCGCGGCCCACGGTCGCCATTGTTAGGCGAAGCGGCGGCTTGGCCGGCGGAACACAGGGAGGTTTCGGGCAGGGAGCGGTGGTTTCCGGCCCGGGGAGCATGAGCGGCACATCGTCATCCGAGGCCCGGGACGCACCCCGAATCGGGCTGTTCGTCACCTGTCTGGTCGATTTCTTCCGCCCCAGCGTCGGCTTCGCCGCGGTGCGCCTGCTCGAGCAGGCCGGCTGCGCGGTGGAGGTGCCGGCGGCGCAGACCTGCTGCGGCCAGCCGGCTTACAATTCCGGCGACCGGGCCGACAGCAAGGCGATCGCCCGCGACGTCATCGCCGCCTTCGAGGGTTTCGACTATGTGGTCGCCCCCTCGGGCTCCTGCGCCGGGATGCTCAGCCACCATTACCCGGAACTGTTCGCCGACGAGCCGGAATGGGAGCGGCGGGCCCGCGACCTGGCCCGGCGCAGCTTCGAGCTGGTCGCCTTCCTGGTCGACGTGCGCGGCATGCAGGCGGTCGCGGACGCCGCCTATGCCGGCCGGGTGACCTATCACGACGGCTGCTCGGGCCTGCGCGAGCTGAAGGTCAAGCGCCAGCCGCGCGCCCTGCTCAGTTCGGTCGCCGGGCTGGAGCTGACCGAGCTGCCGGGCGCCGAGGTGTGCTGCGGCTTCGGCGGCACCTTCTGCGTCAAATACCCGGAGATCTCCAACCGCATGGTCGAGGAGAAGGCCGCCGACATCGTCGGCACCGGCGCCGACACCCTGCTGGCCGGCGATCTGGGCTGCCTGCTCAACATGGCCGGCAAGCTGAAGCGCCAGGGCGCGCCGGTCCGGGTGCGGCACGTCGCCGAGGTGCTGGCCGGGATGACCGACACGCCGGCGATCGGCGATACACCCGAACCATAGGCGCGCGCATGCAACCGACCAGCCATGCCTTCGTCGAGAACGCCCACCGGGCGCTGAACGACGCCCAGCTCCACGCGGCGCTCGGCCACATGAAGGCCGGCTTCCAGGACAAGCGCGCCGCGACCATCGCCCGGATGCCGGAATTCGAGGATCTGCGCGACCAGGGCCGGGCGATCAAGAACCATACCCTGGCCCATCTGGACGCCTATCTGGAGCGTTTCGAGGCCAAGGTGACCGAGACCGGCGGCCGGGTGCATTGGGCGCCGACCCCGGCCGAGGCCCGCGATGCCATCCTGAAGATCTGCCAAGCCGCCGGCGCCCGCACGGTGACCAAGGGCAAGTCGATGATCGCCGAGGAGATCGCCCTCAACGAGCATCTGGCGGCCAACGGCATCGAGCCGATCGAGACCGATCTCGGCGAATACATCATCCAGTTGCGCGGCGAACTGCCGAGCCACATCATCGCCCCGGCGATCCATCTGGTGAAGGAGCAGGTGGCGGAGAGCTTCTACGCCCATCACACCGAGCTCGACCCGAAGCGGCCGCTGGACGACGCGCGCGCGCTGACCGACGAGGCGCGGGCGATGCTGCGGCAGCGCTTCCTCGCCGCCGATGTCGGCATCACCGGGGCCAATTTCCTGATCGCCGAGACCGGCTCGACGGTCATCGTCACCAATGAGGGCAACGGCGATCTGACGCAGAACCTGCCGCGTATCCACATCGTCATCGCCTCGATCGAGAAGGTGGTGCCGACCCTGGAGGATTCGGCGACCATCCTGCGGTTGCTGGCGCGCTCGGCCACGGGGCAGGAATACAGCGCCTACACCACCTTCTCGACCGGGCCGAAACGGCCGGGCGACCTCGACGGGCCGGACGAGTTCCACGTCGTCATCCTCGACAATGGCCGCTCCGCCCTGCTCGGCACCCCGGCGCAGGAGACGCTGCGCTGCATCCGCTGCGGCGCCTGCATGAACCATTGTCCGATCTATGCCTCGGTCGGCGGCCACGCCTATGGCTGGGTGATCCCCGGGCCGATCGGCGCGGCCATCAACCCGGGGCTGATCGGGCTGGAAGAGGCCGGCCATCTGCCGAATGCCTCGACCTTCTGCGGCCGCTGCGAGAGCGTCTGCCCGATGCGCATCCCGCTGCCGTCGATCATGCGGCATTGGCGCGAACGGCAGCACGAGCGCAAGCTGTCCCCCGGCACCGTGCGCGCCGGGCTCGGCCTGTGGGCCTGGGCGGCGCGGCGGCCCCGGCTCTACCGGTTCGGCACCCGGCTGGCGGCGGCGCTGCTCGGCCGCCTGGGCCGGCGACGCGGGCGGCTCAAGCGGCTGCCCCTGGCCGGCGGCTGGACCGATTGGCGCGACCTGCCGGCGCCCGAAGGTCGGACCTTCCAGCAGCACTGGGCGGCGCGGCGGTCCGGAGCGGGCCGATGAGCGCCGGCCGCGAGCGGATCCTCGGCGGCATCCGCAAGGGCCTCGGCCGCGGCAAGCTGGAGGGCGAGGCGCTGGCGGCGGTCGAGGCGCGGCTGTCGGCGCCGGCGCGCAACCTGATCCCGCGGCGGACCGCCCTGCCGACGGCCGAGCTGGTGGATCTGTTCGAGAAGATGGCCACCGATGTGGCCGCCACGCTGCGCCGGGTGGCCGGGCCGGACGATGTCCCGGACGCGGTCGCCGAATTCCTCGCCGGGCTGAACCTGCCGTCGGAGATCAAGGCGGCGCCGGACCCGCGCCTCGACGACATTCCATGGTCGAAACGACCGACGCTGGCGGTCTCGCACGGGGCCGCCGCCGACAGCGATCTGACCGCGGTCACCGCCGCCACCGCCGCCATCGCCGAGACCGGCACGCTGATGCTGGCCTCCTCCGCCGCCGCGCCGACCCGGCTCAACTTCCTGCCCGACAACCACATCGTCGTGCTGCGGGCCGGCCAGGTGACCGGGACCTACGAAGACGGCTGGGACCTTGTGCGGGCCGCGGGCGCGCTGCCGCGCACGGTGAATTTCGTCACCGGCCCGTCGCGCACCGGCGACATCGAGCAGAAGATCCAGCTCGGGGCGCACGGGCCGCGCCGGCTGCACATCATCCTGGTCGAGGACGGCGGCGAAACAGGGTCGTCTTGACGAGGTTGCGATTTCGAAGCGCCCCGTTGTCGAACATCGGCGCTCTCCCCTCACCCTCCCACGGCCTCGCCGCGGGCCCCTCCCTCTCCCGCAAGGGGAGAGGGATCGCTGCCAGCACCGGCCGGAATTCCCTCTCCCCTCGCGGGAGAGGGAGGGTGACGGGGTGGTCCTGCCCGATCAGGCAAGGCCCAGTGCCGGGGTCGACCGTACCGCCTTACCGCCGCCCCTGGCCCTTGCCATGAGCCGCTCCCGAAAACCGTCGTCGGAAGACGAGGCAGTGTGGCGGGCGTTGATCCGCACCGTGACGCCGCTGCCGGGCCGCGAACTCCCCCCTGCCCCGGCGCCGACATCCGGTCCGGAGAAACCGCCCGCGGCGCCGGCCCCGGTGCCGTCGGTCCGCCGCCAGGCGCTGCGGGCGCCGCTACCGATGGCGCAGAACCGGCTGCCGGCGTTGGCCCCCGGCGCCACGCCGGGCGTCGACCGCCGCACCGCCGAGCGGCTGCGCCGCGGCCGGCTGCCGATCGAGGCGCGGCTCGACCTGCACGGCATGACCCAGCCGGTCGCCCATCGGGCGCTGAACGGCTTCGTCACCGAGGCGTATCGCCAGGGTCGGCGGGCGGTATTGGTCATCACCGGCAAGGGCACCGCCGGCGACGGGGTGTTGCGCGCCCAGGTGCCGAACTGGCTGAACGAGCCGGAGGTGCGCCGGAAGGTGCTGGCGATCCAGCCGGCGCAGCCCAAGGATGGCGGCGCGGGAGCGCTCTACGTGCTGCTGAAACGGCAGCGTTGAGCGGCTCGCGGGACGCTGACGAAAGCGTTATTGGCCGGCGAGCGGGGGCCGACCCCATGTTCAGGACATCGATCCGCAAGCCTTCGAGGATTTGACCATGCCGACCCACGCCCTCGACCGCCGTATCGTCCTGCGCGCGAGCGCCGCCCTGGCGCTGGCCGGCGCCACCCTGTTCGCCTGGCAGGGCGCCCGGGCCGGGCCGCAATACCTGCGCGATGGGCTGGCGCTCGGCGGCTACGACGCCGTCGGCTATTTCGACAGCGGCGACGCCATTCGCGGCGACCGGCGCTACGCCCATGACTGGAACGGCGCCACCTGGCACTTTGCCAGCGCCGGGAACCGCGATCGTTTCGCCGCCGATCCGACCGCCTATGCGCCGGAATATGACGGTTTCTGCGCGTATGCGGCCGCCTCGGGCTACAAGGCCGACGCCGACCCGGAGGCGTGGTCGATCGTCGACGGCAGGCTCTACGTCAACTACAGCGCCGGCATCAAGCGACGGTGGGAGCGCGACATCGCCGGCTACGTCGCCAAGGCCGACGCACGGTGGCCGTCGGTCAACCCCTAGACGGCGGGACCGGCGCCGGCTACGGCGCGGCCGCGCCGCCTTCCAGGCAGAGGAACCGGTAGGGGGCGAGGAGCAGCCCGCCCTCGCCGAAATCCACCCTCTCGCCGCTGACCAGATCGGTCCACGGCCCCTCCCCGAGCAACGCCACCAGACCCCAATCCTCGACCAGCTGGGGCCGTTCCGAGAAGTTGGCCAGTACGGCCAGCGGGCCGGCATCGGCAGCATCGCGGCGGTAGCCGAGGACGTGGCGGTTGGCGAGCGGCAGCACCTCCATGCGGCGCCCGGCCAGAGCCGGGTGCGACCGGCGCAGGGCGATCAGCCGCGTCAGCCCGGCCAGGACCAGGGCCGCCGGGTCGTCGCCGCCCTTGCGCGCCGTCTCGATCGCCGGCCAGTCGGTCGCCGGGCGGTGCGCCCAGCGATTGTCGGCGCGGCGGGTCGGGTCGGCCCGGTAGCGCCTGTCGTTGAGCCGGGCCACCTCGTCGCCGAGATAGAGCAACGGCAGGCCGCCGATGG
Source organism: Inquilinus sp. (assembly GCA_013003675.1). Taxonomy (GTDB): domain Bacteria; phylum Pseudomonadota; class Alphaproteobacteria; order DSM-16000; family Inquilinaceae; genus JABDIP01. Next base: position 2,212 of record JABDIP010000334.1, on the reverse strand, counting down.
TCAGGATGACGCCGTGCAGCAGCAACAGGCGGCCGATGGCGAGATCGACGGCCTCGCCGTCGCCGGCCTCCAGCGCCGCCTCCAGCCCGGCCAGGCTGGCCGCGGTGCCGCTGATCCGGCAATCGCCGGTGCGCGGGTTCTCCTGGAACGGCAGGCCGCGGGCGAAGCTGCCGGGAAAGCGGCCGGTGTAGAAGGCGTTGAGGAAGGCCCGGTGGCCGGCGCCGTCGATGCCGATCTCGCCGGCATCCTCGTCGGCGAAGCCCCAGCCGATGTCGTCGTGGCAGCGGATATAGTTGACCCAGGCGGTGCCGGCCGGGATCTCGAAGCGCTTGATCAGGGTGTGGCGCAGCAGGTCGGTCTCGCGCGTCGCCAGCGCCTCCCAGAGCAGCACCATCAGGGCCGGGTGGTAGGAAAGCTGCGCCTCGTGCGGGCCGACATAGCGGGCGACCTCGTCGGGGTGGACAATCGCCTCGGACTTGAAGGCGAGCGCCGGGGCGGCGATGTGGACCAGCGCGTTGAACGCCTGCACCAGCCAATGCGCCTCCGGCAGGTTCTCGCAAGAGGTCCCTGCCCGCTTGCCGATGAACGGCACCGCGTCGAGCCGCAGCACGTCGACGCCGCGATTGGCGAGGAACAGCATCTCCCCCAGCATCTGCCGGAACAGCGCCGGATTGCCGAAATCCAGATCCCATTGATAGGGGTAGAAGGTGCTCCACGCCCATTTGCCGAGCTCCGGCACGAAGATGAACGGATCGCCGCCGCCCTCGGGGAAGATCTCGCGCAGATTCCGGGCAAGCCGGTCGGGCTCTGAGCGGTCGTCGAACAACCGGTAGAAGCCCTGCTTTTCCAGGTCCCCGGCCTTGGCCGCGAGCGCCCAATCGTGGTCGTCGGCGGTGTGGTTGAGCACCAGGTCGAGGCAGAGGCGGATGCCGGCTTCGTGCAGCTCGGCGGCCAGCGCCGCCAGCTCCGCCATGGTGCCGAGCCGCGGCTCGACCTCGCGATAGCTGGCGACCGCGTAGCCGCCGTCGTTCTCCTCCGCCCGGGCGCGCAGCAGCGGCATCAGGTGCAGGTAGGTGATTCCGAGCCTGGAGAGATAGCCGATCCGCTCGCGCAGGCCCGCGAGGCTGCCGGCGAACAGATCGACGTAGCAGACCGCGCCGACCTGCCGGTTCGACTGGAACCACGGCGGCTCGGTCGGAGTCTCCCGGTCGCGCGCCTTCAGCGCCGCCGGGCGCTCGGCCCAGCCGGCGGCGGCCGTCGCCACCGCGTCCTCGAGTTGGCCGGCCCCATCGGCGCGGTCGCCATAAAGCCTCCGCCACACGGCCGCCAGCCGTGGATAGGCGGCATCGAGCCGGCGCCGGAACGATGCCGTCTCGTCCGCATCGGACCCGGCCAGGAACGGCGCCAGCCGCGCCAGCAGGCGGGGCGACGGGCGGTCGGGGTCGTCGGCGATGTCGGGCGGCGGCATGGCCGGGCGATTTAGCCAGCCCTGCCCCGCCGCCGCAACCGGCCCGCCGGGTCCGCTACAGGATGAAGCGGCTCAGATCGGTGTTCTTGGCCAGTTCGCCGACCCGCTCGCGGACGGCGTCGCGGTCGATGGTGACCGCCTCGCCGCCGCGGTCGGCGGCGGTGAAGCTGATCTCGTCGAGCAGCTTCTCCAGCACCGTGTGCAGACGGCGGGCGCCGATATTCTCCACCGTGGAATTGATCTCGGCGGCCAGCGTCGCCAGCTCGTCGATGGCGTCGTCGGTGAAATCGAGGGTGAGTTCCTCGGTCCCCAGCAGGGCCTTGTACTGCTTGATCAGGCTGTGCTGCGGCTCGGTCAGGATGCGGCGGAAATCGTCGGCGCCGAGCGCAGACAGCTCGACCCGGATCGGCAGCCGGCCCTGCAGCTCGGGCAGCAGATCGGACGGCTTGGCGAGGTGGAAGGCGCCCGAGGCGATGAACAGGATGAAATCGGTGCGCACCACGCCGTGCTTGGTGTTGACCTGGGTGCCCTCGATCAGCGGCAGCAGGTCGCGCTGCACGCCCTCGCGGCTGACATCGGCGCCGGCCCGGTCGGAACGGGAGGTGATCTTGTCGAGCTCGTCGATGAAGACGATACCGTTCTGCTCGACCGCGGAGATCGCCTCGGCGACCACCTTCTCCTGGTCGAGCAGCTTGTCGGATTCCTCGGCCAGCAGCACCTCATAGCTTTCCGACACGCTCATCC
>JABDIP010000313.1 GCA_013003675.1 Inquilinus sp. | reverse complement strand
GTCGCGCGCGGCCGTGCCCATCTGCCGGCGCCGCCGAAGCGCTGGCTGGTCGGCGGCGGCGGTCGTCACAACGCAACGTTGATGGCCGCCCTGGCGGAGCGGCTGGAAGCGCCGGTGGCGCCGGTCGAGTCGGTCGGCTGGCAGGGCGACGCGCTGGAGGCGCAGGCCTTCGGTTTCCTCGCCGTCCGCTCGCTGCGCGGCCTGCCGCTCAGCCTGCCGGGCACGACCGGGGTGCCGCGACCGATGCCGGGCGGCCGGCTGCATCGATGTCCCATCCCGCCGGCCGATCGGCGGCACGCATGAGCAAACTGCTGGAAGCCGCCGCCGACAGGGCTTTCGCGCCGGTACAGGCGGTGTTGGACGACGGCCGCATCCCCGGCGCCGCCCTCGGCATCGTGACCGCCGATGGGGCTCGCGCGGTGCGGTGGGGCGGCATGGCCATGCTGACGCCCGACCGGATTCCGCTGGAGCGCGAGACGCTGTTCGACCTCGCGAGCCTGACCAAGGTGATGGTGACGGTGCCGGAGGTGCTGCGCCTCGTCGAGGATGGGCTGGTCGACCTCGACGACGCCCTTGCCCGCCACCTGCCCGAGCTCTGCGCCGATGAGCCGAACGCCGTGGCGCGAACCGCGACGCTGCGGCAATTGCTGACCCACCACGCCGGGGTTCCGGCGCTGGAGGCCATCCATCTCTGGCCGGGCGACGCCGCGGCGCTGAAGGAACGTGTCGTCCGCCAGGTCTGGCCGGTCGGCCAGAAGGCCTATTCGGACATCGGCTATATCCTGCTCGGCCTGCTCGTCGAACGCCTGCGCGGCGGCGCCCTGGCCGACCGACCGGTCGGCGACGGGCTGACCTTCGCGCCCGATCCGGCATGTTCCGCTGCCACCGAGGATTGCCCGTGGCGCGGCCGGGTGCTGCGCGGCGAGGTGCATGACGAGAACGCCTTCGCCCTGGGGGGCGCCGGCCACGCCGGGCTGTTCGGCACCGTCGACGGCGTGCTCGGCTTCGCCGCGGCGCTGATCGAGGGACGCGTGCTGAGCGCGGCGGCGCTGGCGGAGATGCGCAGCGCGCAGACGGCAACCCGGGCGCTCGGCTGGCAGCACCGGTTCACCGTCTCGGACATCGACGAGCCGAGCTGGGCCGGCGGCAGCCTGTGCGCGCCCGGGACGCTGGGCCATACCGGCTTCACCGGCACCGGGCTATGGATCGATTTCGAGCGCGGCGTGACCTGGGCCCTGCTGACCAACCGGGTGCACCCGAGCCGTCACACCGAAACCGGCATCATGGCGCTGCGCCGGACCGTCGGGAATATCGTCACCGCCGCCACCTAGCCGTTCAGGCGATCGGCCGGCCCTCGCCGATAACGCGTTGTTAACCAAACCCGTGCGACACCACAGACGGTTCCAGCCGCCTCTGTTCCGCCTCCCGGAGTCGCCAGATGCATTCGATCACCCGCCTGTTCGCCGGCGCCCTCGTAGCCATTCTGCTCGCTCCGGTGGCCCGCGCGGATGAAGGCCTCTATCTGCGTTTCGGCGGCGGTCTCGGCTACATCGACGAGGACGTCTTCAGCGATATCGATTTCGACCTCGGCTACACCGGCAGCGCGGCGATCGGCTACAACTGGTTCTTCCCTGAGAATGTCGCCGATTTCCGGATGGAATTGGAGGCGGTCTACCACAACACCGAGCCCAACAGCCTGGGAACCTTCCCGCTCGACGGTCGTGCCGAACTCTATGGCGGCATGGTCAACGCCTATTTCGACTTCCGGACCATTTGGGTCGCGGTACCCTATGTCGGCGGCGGCATCGGCTGGGTGCAGGTCAACTATGAGGACGATGGTTCCGGCGGCGCGTTCGCCACCTTCGACGACGACGACACGGTCTTCGCCTATCAGGCGATGGCCGGTTTCACCAAGTACCTCAACGACCACCTCGCGGTCGGCGTCGAATATCGCTATTTCGAGGCCGACCGCCTCAGCTTCCGCAATTCGATCGGTATCGAGAGCCGGCCGCTCTATTCGCATCACAGCGCGATGGTGAACTTCATCCTCGGCTTCTAGAGCCTGATCGGATTACACCGAAGCGGTGTAGTCCGTGAATCAGTCTCTAGTTTGTTGAATTAGATCAAGATTCACGCTTCAGATCGATTCGATCTGAAGCGATTTGGTCTAGTCGGTACCGTCGCCGCCATCGAGCGCGGCCAGCGCGCGGCGCAGGCTGCCCCCGGCCGCTTCCAGCGCCGCCCGCGCCGCCTCCAGCTCAAGCCCCCGCACTACCAGCACCGCCGATTTCACATGCCCGCCACAGCGCTCCAGCGCCGCGCGCGCCGTCGCCTCGTCGGCCCCGGTCAGCGCCTGCAGCATCGCCTGGCTGCGCCGCACCAGCTTGGCGTTGGTGGCGATCACGTCGACCATGTAGCCGTCATGGACATGGCCGAGCCGGATCATCGTCAGCGACGAGAACAGGTTCAGCATCGCCTTCTGCGCCGTGCCCGCCTTCATCCGCGTCGAGCCGCCGATCGCCTCGGCGCCGGTGTCGAGCAGGATCGGATGCTCCGCCGCCTCGAGCAGCGGCGTCGCCGGATTGTTGGCGATGCCGAGGGTGAGCGCGCCGCGCTCCCGCGCCCGGCGCAGGGCGGCGACGGTATAGGCGGTGGTGCCGCTCGCCGCCAGGGCGAGCACCACGTCGTCGGCGCCGATCGCCGCCGCATCGATTTCGGCCTTGCCGGCGGCCACATCGTCCTCGGCCCCCTCGATCGATTCGGTCAGCGCCGGGGTCCCGCCGGCCAGCAGATAGACCAGCCGCTCGACCGGCCAGCCGAAGGTCGGCGTCAGTTCCACGCCGTCCTGGACGGCGATGCGGCCGGAGGTGCCGGCGCCGGCATAGACCAGCCGGCCGCCCCGTCTCAGGGGCTCGACCGCCGCCTCGGCGGCCACACCGATCGCCGGCAGGGCCCGCCGCACCGCGTCGACCGCCTGCTGGTTGCCGTCCAGCATGGCGCCGAGAATCCGGTCGGCGGGCCAGGTGTCGATGCCGCGATAGGCGTCGCTGACGGTTTCCGTGCTCATGGTTCGAAGTCCCTTTGACGCGCCGACGACCGCCGAAGGGCGGGACGCCGGCCTCGGCAATAGGTATCGTCCCGGCAGGGCGATGGCGAGACGTATCGTGACGAG
>JABDIP010000307.1 GCA_013003675.1 Inquilinus sp. | reverse complement strand
GGCTGGCGGAAAGCGACGAGACCGGCACCGCGTTCGAATTGGAGATGCCGGCCGCATGAGCCGGCCCTGGCGGCCGGACCGTTGTCGTGCCTTTGCCGGCCCTCGCCTGCGGCCCGGTCTCGATTTGATTGGCCGGCTGCCCGACGGTCCGGCCCGCCGGACGGTTGCCGATCGTACGGAGCCGGTGCCACTCAGGTGGAACATGCGGTTGCGCGCGATGGCCCAGGGGCTCAGCGCTGGAGCGCGGTGACCGTGCAGGTCGGGGCGGAGGCCTCCGGCTCCATCGTCTTGCAGAGCACCATGCCGGCGACTTCGTGGCCGCGGGCGCGGAATGGAGCGTGCGGCGGTGGCGCCCCTGGTGGGGATCCGACAGCATGCGGCAGCGCCGTGTGGATGGCCTGGCATTCCACCGTCTCGGCGATCCGCTCCATCGCCTCGATCAGCACATGGGCGGCGCTCTGCGGGTCGAACATGTCGAGCACCGAGAAATTCTCCACCACCAGCAGATCGCCATGCTTCAGGCTCGGCTGCTGCCAATGGCAACAGAGGCCTCGGATATAGCCGGCGCGTTGCGCGGTCATCACCCCGGCGGCGGGACTGCGCGACCGGATCAGGCGACTTGCGAAGCGGCGCCAACCCGCGAGCTCGAGAGTCGGCAACAAGGCATGCACGACCGGATAGGCTTGGCTGACCTGATTCAGGTCCAGCGGAATGGCGGCTAGGGTCTCGGACATTGCATCATCATTGCGGTATTCAACCGCAATGCTGGACCGGGGCTTCCGTCGGTGCGATGATGTAGATCAAGGACATCGGGGCCGGGGCTGGCGGTCACAAGCGTGGCCAGGGGTGCCTTCGCGGCGTCTAATGTTCAGCAAGGGTTCGTCCGATTGTGGAGGCAAAGAGGCACTTCCCCCGTCATGGCTCCAATCAGCATCGCACCGTCGGCCAGAAACGGCGACGTCGAGAACAACCCTTGCAGCGCCTGCCCGGTCCGCGACCTCACGGTTTGCGGCGCGCTGGAGGAGACGGAGCTCTCGAAGATGTCGGAGATCGTGCGCACCCGTCGCGTCGGGGCGCATCGAACGATCTTCTCCGAGGGCGAGGACGCCGACAGCGTCTTCAATGTCACGTCGGGCACGGTGAAGCTGTACAAGCTGTTGCCCGACGGCCGGCGGCAGATCACCGGGTTCCTGTTCACAGGCGACTATATCGGGCTGTCGATGCATGAGCGGTACGCCTACACGGCGGAGACGGTGACCCCGACCTCGCTGTGCCATTTCCCGCGCCGGCAGATGGACGCCTTGCTGAAGGAATTTCCCAAGCTTCAGCAGCGCTTGTTCAGCATGGCCTCCAACGAATTGGAGGCGGCGCAGGACCAGATGCTGTTGCTCGGCCGCAAGACCGCCAAGGAGAAGGTGGCCTCGTTCCTGCTTGGCCTGTCGTGGCGCCTGTCGCGGCGGGGCCAGAAAGAGAACCCGGTGCCGGTCCCGATGAGCCGCTCCGACATCGCCGACTATCTCGGCCTGACGACGGAAACCGTCAGCCGCACCTTCACCGCCCTGAAATCCCAGGGGGTGATCCGCCTGCTCGAAGGCAACAAGGTCGATCTGGTCGACTGCCGACGGCTCGAGGATGTCGCCGAGGGCGGTTGAGCCCCCGCGGCCCGCCGCCGATAGCCTTGTTCCGTCCCGGTCCCCGCAATCTGATCACCGACGTCGCCGGCATTCTTGTCGGCAATGCCCATGACGCGCGGGCGCGCACCGGCACGACCGTCGTCTTGCCGGACCAACGGGCGGTCGCCGCGGTCGATGTGCGGGGCGGCGGCCCCGGGACCCGGGAGACCGACGCCCTGGACCCGACCGCCCTGGTCGACGCCATCGACGCGGTGGTGCTGAGCGGCGGTTCCGCCTTCGGGCTGGCCGCCGCCGACGGCGCGGTGGCGTGGCTGGCGGCGCGCGGGCGGGGCTATCGGCTGGGTCCGAGCGTGGTGCCGATCGTGCCGGCGGCGATCCTGTTCGACCTGCAGAACGGCGGCGACAAAGGCTGGGGCGAAGAGCCGCCGTACCGCGCCCTGGCAATGGCTGCCTGCGCCGCCGCCGCATCCGACTTCCCGCTGGGCAACCAGGGGGCCGGATTTGGCGCCAAGGCCGGATCGCTGAAGGGCGGCCTGGGCAGTGCCTCGATCCAAGATCCCGCCAGCGGCATCACCCTCGGCGCGGTGCTCGCCGCGAACCCGGTCGGCTCGACGGTGATGCCGGGCCAGGACGCGCTGTGGGCCTGGGCGCTGGAACTCGACGGCGAGCTGGGCGGCCAGCCGCAGCCGACCGGCCCGGTGCCGCCGACCGTCGACCTGCCGCTGCCGGCCGCCGAACCGGGCACCAACACCACGATCGGCGTGATCGCCACCGACGCCGATCTCTCCCGGGCGGAAGCCAGGCGCATCGCGATGGCGGCGCAGGACGGCATCGCCCGCGCCATCCGCCCGGCGCACACGCCGTTCGACGGCGACACCTTGTTCGTCCTGGCGACCGGCGCGGTGCCGCTGCCGGAGCCGCGCCCGCTGTCGGTGGCCCGCCTTGGCGCGCTCGCAGCCGACGTCGTCGCCCGAGCCATCGCCCGCGCCGTTTACGAGGCCGAGACCCTGGGCGATTGGCCAAGCTATCGCAGCCGTCATGGCGGCTCGCTCCGGCAGCCATAGCTTTCCGTGGGTTGGACAGCGTCGTCGTCGCGGCGCACAATCTGCGGAAACGGGCGGAGGCGCCCGGTCGCAATCAGAGGGGGAGGTTTCGACGATGCATGTTTCGCGCCTGTTGCTGGCGGCCGCCGCCGTCGCGCTGATCGTGGGGCCGGCGGAGGCCGCCAAGAACACAGCCGTGATCGGCATGACGCTGGAGCCACCGCATCTCGACCCAACCGCTGGCGCTGCCGCGGCCATCGACGAGGTCGTCTATGCCAATGTCTTCGAAAGCCTGACGCGGATCGACGAGACCGGCCAGGTCCTGCCCGGCTTGGCAACAGCCTGGCAGGTTTCGGGCGACGGCCTGACCTATGTCTTCACGCTGCGTACCGGCGTCATGTTCCATGACGGCACCGATTTCGACAGCGCCGACGTAAAGTTCTCCCTCGACCGCGCCCGGTCGGAAGATTCGACCAATGCGCAGAAGGGCTATTTCGCCGCTATCGCGGCCGTCGAGACGCCGTCGCCGACCGAGGCCGTCGTCCGGCTGACGCGTCCGGACGGGCTGTTCCTGTTCAACATG
>JABDIP010000505.1 GCA_013003675.1 Inquilinus sp. | reverse complement strand
CTCGGGAACCGTCGCCGCGTCCGGTGACGCGGTCCGTACGCTGCTGGTGTTCAATGACGAGAACCTGATCGGCGAGGCGCTGGACAACGCGCCGACCATGAACGGCCATTTCGGCACCGATCTGCCGCCGATGCTGTCGTCGCGCGCCTTCGGAATCCACCGGGCGGCGGTCGACGCCCATCCGGACCGGTTCGAGATGCTGCAGACCTCGTTCCGCAAGGTCTTCGACGACCCGGAATACAAGGCGTCGGTCCTCGGCTCGAACGGCTATTGGGAATACATCAACTATGGCGGGGTCGCGGAATGCGCCGAATTCAAGCAGGCCATGCTGACGCTCGGCGAACGCTACAAGGAGCATCTGACCGGTAGCTGACCGCCGCCATGAGCCGCAATCCGGACCCCGGACCCAAGCGCCAGATCGGGGGTGAACTCATCATCCCCGTCCTGGCGCTCGGTTTCACCGCCTATTATTTCTCGACCATCCTCGACTCGCCCTGGACCGCGCAGGTCAACGCGTTCCTGGTCGGATCGGTCCTGACCGTCCTGGTGCTGGCGTTCCTTGCCGTGTGCATCCGCGAATTGCGTGGCGGGCGGGCGACTCTGGGCGTGTCCGATTTGATCGAGCCGCGCCACCTGGTGCCGAAGCGGGCCGGCTTCATCGGCCTGACGCTGGCCTATCTGGTGGCGCTCGGCTGGCTCGGCTTCACCCTGACGACGTTCGTGTTCCTGGCCGGGTCGATGCTGCTGCTCGGCGGCGGCAGGCGGCCGGCGCTGTGCCTTGCGCTGTCCGCCCTGATGGCCGGCATCGGCTACGCCGCCTTCATCGCTCTGTTCGAGACCCGGCTGCCCACGGGGCCGATCGAAACCCTGCTGGCGGCGATTTTCTGACATGGAGATCGACGCCGCGTTCTTCGCCGGGTTGTTCACCCACATGCTGTCGCTGTGGTGGGTGATCGTGCCGTCGATCTTTCTCGGCCTGATCGTCGGCGCCATCCCCGGCTTCAGCGCCGCCAACACGATCATCGTGCTGCTGCCGCTGACCCTGGTGATGGAGGTCGAGGTCGGGCTGGTGTTCATGGTGGCGCTCTATTGCGCCTCGCGCATGGGTGCCGGCATTCCCGCCATCCTGGTCAACATCCCGGGCACCGCCGGCGCGGCGGCGACGCCGCTCGACGGCTATCCGATGGTCAAGCAGGGCCGCGGCCAGCAGGCCCTGGCGATCTCGTTCGTGTCGTCGACGCTGGGCGGCCTGCTGACCACGGCGATCGCCCTGATCGCCATGCCCTGGCTGGCCCGCGTCGGCTTCTACATGCACAGCGTCGAGATGGTGGTGGTGATGCTGTTCGGCATCTCGCTGATCGCCGCGATCGCCGCCAAGGACACGCTGAAGGGCCTGATCGCCGGATTCTTCGGGCTGATGATCGGCTCGATCGGCGCCGACCACGTTTATGCCACGCCGCGCGGCACCATGGGGTTCCTGGAACTCTATGACGGCGTGCCGCTGATCCCCGCCCTGGTCGGGCTGTTCGCGATCTCCGAGGCGTTCCTGGTGATCGAGGGCGAGTCGATCCTGGCCCGGCACCTGCACGACCGGCTGAAAGTAAGCTCCTGGAAGGAGACCATCGAGGGCACGATGATGACCCTCCGCCGCTGGTGGCACGTCACCTGGACCAGCCTGATCGGCCTGGTCATCGGCGTGATCCCCGGCGCAGGCGCCGCGATCGCGGCGTTCTTCGCCTATCAGCAATCGCGCATCTTCTCGCGCACGCCGGAGGCCTACGGGACCGGCCATGCGGAGGGCCTGATCGCGCCGGAATCCGCCAACAACGGCGTCACCGCCGGAACCCTGATCCCGCTCCTGGTGCTCGGCATCCCCGGCGGCGCCACCGCCGCCGTCATGCTGGTGGTGATGCAGTACCAGGGCGTGGGCGTCGGCCCGCGGCTGTTCATCGAGCGGCCCGATCTCGGCTACGGCATCTTCATGGCGATGTTCGTGACCTATTTGCTGATGGCGTTCACCATCCTGCCGCTGTCGCGCTACATGTCGCGGGTGACCCTGGTGTCGACCACGTACATGTCACCGATGATCATCGCCTTCACCCTGGTCGGCTCGTTCGTGCCGCGCGAGTATCTATTCGACATGTACCTCGCCTTCGCCTTCGGGTTCCTCGGCTATCTGGCCCGCAAGACCGGCTATCACGTGGCGGCGATCCTGATCGGGGTGATCCTCGGCCCGCTGCTGGAGCAGTACATGCTGCGGGCGCTGAAGATGTCCGACGGCAATGTCTGGGTGCTGTTCTCCTCGCCGCTCGGCAACACGCTCTGGGTGATGCTGATCCTGGCGCTGGTCGGCCCGCCACTGGTGAAGCATCGACGCCTGAGGCGCGGCGAGACGGTGTTCTCCGAAGGGGAGGGATAGGCGATGGGCAACAGCCCCGCGTCGCCGCTGGCCCGCAACGTGCGGCCGGTCGGCCATCTCGACATCCCCGGCGGCGGCCAGATCGTCGTCCGGGACGGCTATGCCTATGTCGGCCACATGAAGCCGCCCTTCGGCACCTCGATCATCGACGTGTCGGACCCGAAGCAGCCGCGCATCGCCGCGCAGATCATGCTGGCGGACGGCTATTCGCACACCCACAAGGTGCGCGTCGTCGGCGATCTGATGGTCACCAATGTCGAGCAGAACAGCCGCCATCTGCTGCGCAAGGGCGTAGCGCTGCCGGAACTCCGCGCCCGCCTGGCAACGGCTCTCGGCCGCGCGGCGACCGATGCCGAACTGGCGGCCGAGATCGGCGTCGACGCCGGGCAGATCGCGCAGCTCGACGCCGCCCGCGAGCGCGGCTACCGCGACGGCGGGTTCAAGATCTACGACATCGCCGACAAGGCCAACCCGCGCGAGATCGCCTATCGGCGCACCTTCGGCTTCGGCGTCCACCGCTTCGACGTCGACGACCGCTACGCCTACATCTCGACCGAGATGGAGGGCTATCTCGGCAACATCCTGGTGGTCTACGACATCGGCGACCCGGCGCGGCCGCAGGAGGTAT
>JABDIP010000298.1 GCA_013003675.1 Inquilinus sp. | reverse complement strand
CGCCGGCCACGTCGGAGAACGCCATCACCTTGCCGCCACGGGCGATGACCTCCTGGACGTTCGACAGGGTCTTGTCGAACACCGCGTCGCGCGGGGCGATGACGATGACCGGCACGGTCTCGTCGATCAGGGCGATGAGACTGTCCCGGTCATCGTCATCGCTCCGCGCGACGCGGTGTTCGACAAGACCCTTTCGCACGTCCAGGAGGTCATCGCCCGTGGCGGCAAGGTGATGGCGTTCTCCGACGTGGCCGGCGTCGCCAAGATCGGCGACGGCGCCGCGGCCGTCATACCGCTCCCGGACGTCGACCCCTTCGTCGCCCCGATCCTGTACTCGATCCCGGTGCAACTCCTCGCCTATCACACCGCTGTGCTCAAGGGCACCGACGTCGACCAGCCGCGCAATCTGGCGAAGAGCGTGACGGTGGAGTAAGGGGCTAGGCTTTCGAGACCTCCTGTCAGGCCGCCGACCGACGCCGACCAGCCTACCGGCGGCGGGCCATCATTGCGTCGACCGCGGCGCGCGCCTGAGCGCGGTCGAGCCCGATGTCGCCCAGCATGCGCGTGTCCATGCGCCGGAATTCTGCGATCGCCAGCCGACGGTTGTTCCAGTCCGTCCAGGGTCGTAACGCCGCCCTCAGACCGGTCGCGAGGGTGTCGAGCATGGGACCGATGACCGTCCGTCCGGCCGAAGGGGCCGGGGGGCACAGAGTGGCGGCGAAACCGGCTCCGGCCGGCTGGGCGGGGGGAGCGGCGGACAGGGTGCGATACATTGCCTGATCCTTCACAAATCGTTAAGTCTTTCTGAAGCGGCTGGTCAGACCACCCACCTCGCTGGTACAAGAAATGCGTTGATTTGAAGCGGATTACAAACGACAATTCCTCAGCATCGAATTAGATTTTCTTTTGTGATTGAGGGGCGGACATGCGTCGATTGCCACCGTTGAATGCCCTGCGTGCCTTCGAGGCGGCCGGCCGCCATTTGAGCTTCTCAAAGGCGGCGGGGGAGCTGAACGTGACGCCGGCGGCGATCAGCCAGCAGGTCAAGCTGCTGGAAGAGCACCTCGGCGTGATGCTGTTCCGCCGTCTGAACCGGGCGCTGCTGCTTACCGATGACGGCCAGATCTGCCTGCCGGCCCTGCGCGACGGGTTCGATCGGCTGGCCGACGCGGTGGCGCGGATCGCCGCGCGCCGCGAGGCGAATGTGCTGACGGTCAGTGTCGCTCCGTCGCTGGCGGCCAAGTGGCTGGCCCCGCGGCTCGACCGGTTCTATCGCCGCCATCCTGATTTCGACATCCGCATCGACGCCACCGCGACCCTGGCCGATTTCTCGTCCGACGGCGTCGATGTCGCCATCCGCTACGGCGACGGCAACTACCCGGGCATGCGGGTCGACTGCCTGATGACCGAGGAGGTGTTCCCGGTCTGCAGCCCCCGCTTGACGGACGGAGCCGACCCGCTGAGCGACATCGGCGACCTGGCGCGCTTTCCGCTACTGCATATCGACTGGGCCGGCCGCGAGGACGATTGGCCCGACTGGCGGATGTGGCTGGCCGCCGCCGGTTTTCCGGACATCGACGCCAGCCGGGGCAGCCGGTTCACCCATACCAGCATGGCGGTGCAGGCGGCTGTCGACGGGGTCGGCGTCGCCCTGGGCTGCCGCTCGATCGCCGCCGACGACCTCGCCGCCGGACGTCTGGTCAAGCCGTTCGACCTCACGCTGGTGCCGGATTTCTGTCACTACGTGGTGGCGCCGGAGCGCACCGCCGACCGGCCGGAAATCGCCCTGTTCCGCGATTGGATCCTGCGCGAGGCCGGGGTCGATCCCACCGCGGCGACCGGCTAGGGCGGGTTTCCGGGGGTTCGAGAGGCTCGTTCCGGCGGCCTCCATTCGCTATGGTCCTTGGTCTCTCGACCATGGAAGGGCAACAGCCATGAATGCCATCATCCAGCGCCTCGGCCGCCGGCTCCGGCTCGGCGTTGTCGGCGGCGGGCCCGGCTCGTTCATCGGACCGGTCCACCGCACCGCCGCCCGCCGCGACGCCCGGTTCGAGGTGGTCGCCGGGGTGCTGTCGTCCGACCCCGAGCGCTCGCGCGCCGCGGGCCAGGCGATCGGCTTGGCCGCCGACCGCGCCTATGGCGATTGGCGGGAGCTTCTGGCGGTCGAGCGGGTCCGTGACGACGGCATCGATGCGGTCGCGGTGATGACGCCCAATGCCGGCCACTACCCGGTCGCCGACGCCGCCCTCGATGCCGGCTTCGACGTCATCTGCGACAAGCCGCTGACCACCACCCTCGCCGACGCGCTGAAGCTGGTCGACAAGGTGCGATCGAGCGGCCTGGTCTTCTGCCTCACTCACAATTACAGCGCCTATCCGATGGTCCGCCAGGCGCGGGCGATGGTGAAGGCGGGCGAGCTGGGCGAGATCCGCCAGGTCCAGCTCGAATACATCCAGGGCCATCTGGCGCGGCGGGTCGAGGACGAGGCCACCGGCCCGGGCTGGCGCTTCGACGCCGAGCTCGGCGGCGGCTCGCTGGTGCTCGGCGATATCGGCACCCACGCCCACCATCTCGGCGCCTTTGTCACCGGGCTCGACGTGGTCCAGGTCATGGCGGATGTCGGCAGCAATTTGCCGGGCCGGCGGGTCGACGACTACGCTGCCCTGCTGCTGCGCTTCGCCAACGGCGCCCGTGGCTCGATGTGGGTGACCAACGCCGCCGCCGGCGCCGAGCACGGCCTCGCCTTCCGCGCCTTCGGCGATCAGGGCGGCCTGGAATGGCATCAGGAGCAGCCCAATCATCTGCTGCATCGCCGCCTCGGCGATTTCCCCCGGCTGATGACCCGCCGCCTCGATGGCCTGATGGGCGCCGAGGCGGAACATGCCAGCCGCGTCGGCATCGGCCATCCTGAGGGCTATCAGGAGGCGTTCGCCACCCTCTACGCCGACGCCGCCGACGCCATCGCCGCCCGGCTGACCGGCCAGCCCTGCGATCCGCTGGCGCTCGATTTCCCGACCGCGCTCGACGGTGCCAAAGGCATCAAGCTGATCGACGCCGCCCTGGAAAGCCGCCGCACCGGCACCTGGGCCGACTGCCGGCTGGAGGTGTAGAACCGCACAGTCGGCCCGTTTGCGCCGTCGTCGCACCGTCCTATACTCGGTGACGGTGGCAATCGGCCGCCGCTCCATCCCACATCGCAGGGTTCCCATGCAGCTCACCGATCCAAAGCTTCTCCGCCAGCAGGTCTACATCGCCGGCCAGTGGGTCGATGCCGACAGCGGCAAGACGATCGACGTCACCAATCCGGCCGACGGCGCCAAGCTCGGCACGGTGCCGGATTGCGGCGCCGACGAGACCCGCCGGGCGATCGAGGCGGCGGAGAAGGCGTGGCCGGACTGGCGGGCGAGGACGGCGAAGGAGCGCGCCACCATCCTGCGCCGCTGGGCCGATTTGATGCTGGCCAATGTCGACGATCTGGCGGCGCTGATGACCGCCGAGCAGGGCAAGCCGCTGGCCGAGGCGAAGGGCGAGATCGCCTATGGCGCCAGCTTCCTCGAATGGTTCGCCGAGGAGGGCAAGCGCATCTATGGCGACACCATCCCGACCTACGGCGCCGACCGCCGCATCGTCGTCATCAAGCAGCCGGTCGGCGTCTGCGCGGCAATCACCCCATGGAACTTCCCGGCCGCGATGATCACCCGCAAGGCCGGGCCGGCACTGGCCGCCGGCTGCCCGATGGTGGTGAAGCCGGCGACGGCCACGCCGTTTTCCGCCCTGGCGATGGTGGAACTGGCCGAGCGCGCCGGGGTGCCGGCCGGCATCTTCAGCGTCGTTACCGGCTCGGCCCGGGCGATCGGCGGCGAGATGACCGGCAATCCCATCGTCCGCAAGCTCACCTTCACCGGCTCGACCGCCGTCGGCAAGACGCTGATGGAGCAATGCGCCAGCACGGTGAAGAAGGTGTCGATGGAGCTCGGCGGCAACGCGCCGTTCCTGGTCTTCGACGATGCCGATCTCGACGCCGCGGTCGCCGGCGCCATCGCCTCGAAATACCGCAACACCGGCCAGACCTGCGTCTGCGCCAACCGGCTGATCGTCCAGGACGGCATCTACGACGCTTTCGTCGGCAAGTTGGCCGACGCGGCCGCCGAATTGAAGGTCTCGAACGGCATGGAGGCGGGCTCGCAGCAAGGGCCGCTGATCGACATGGCGGCGGTTGAGAAGGTCGAGGAGCACATCGCCGACGCGGTGGCCAAGGGTGCCCGCGTCGTCACCGGCGGTGCCCGCCAGGCGCTGGGCGGCACCTTCTTCCAACCGACCGTGCTGGCCAACGTGTCCACCGACATGAAGGTGGCGCGGGAAGAGACCTTCGGCCCGCTCGCCCCGATCTTCCGCTTCAGGACGGAAGACGAGGCGATCGCAATCGGCAACGACACCGAATTCGGCCTCGCCGCCTATTTCTACAGCCGCGACATCGGCCGCTGCTGGCGGGTCGCCGAGGGGCTGGAATACGGCCTGGTCGGCGTCAACGAGGGGGTGATCTCCACCGAGGTGGCGCCGTTCGGCGGCATGAAGGAGAGCGGCGTCGGCCGCGAGGGCTCGAAATACGGCATCGAGGACTATCTCGAGATCAAATACATCTGCATGGGCGGCCTGAACCGCTAGCGGGCTCGGCGTCGGCTTCCGAGCTTCGACGCTAACTTCGCTGATGCATTCGTGATCCCGTCAGCAGGGCGGCGCGGCTACCATGCCGGCCGCGAAACCAGGGGTTAGGAGCCTGCCCGAGCAATGCCTATGGTCTGCACCGCGTTCTCAAGCGCTTGGGCTAGGATGGCGTCTCGTGGCGATGCTGGATGCATCGCGAGC
>JABDIP010000280.1 GCA_013003675.1 Inquilinus sp. | reverse complement strand
AGCTCCGGTTGAGCAGGTTGTATGGGTTCTGGATCGACGCCATGCGCGGCAGCCCGCGCGTCTCCGCCAGCTTCAGGAAGGTCATGACCCCCCAGGGCGTCTCGTTGGACAGTCCGACATGGCGGATCTTGCCGGATTTCACCAGCCCGTCCAGCACCTCGAGGGTTTCCTCCGGTTGGATCATGTCTTCGTCGGAATCGACGACGTAGCCGAGCGAGCCGAAGAAATTGGTTTTCCGGTCCGGCCAGTGGAGCTGATAGAGGTCGATATAGTCGGTCTGCAGCCGGCGCAGGCTGTCTTCGACCGCCGCGGTGATGTTCTTCGCGTCGAGCCGCGGATTGCCGTCGCGCAAAAACGGGAAGCGGGCGCCGGGCCCGGTCACCTTGGTGGCCAGAATCACCCTTTCGCGGTTGCCGCGCGCCGCCAGCCAGGTGCCGATATGCTCCTCGGTCTTGCCGTAGTGCTCAGCCGATACCGGCACCGCGTACATCTCGGCGGTGTCGATGAAGTTGACGCCGCTGTCGAGGGCGTGGTCGAGCTGCTCATGCGCCTCGGCCTCGCTGTTCTGGTTGCCCCAGGTCATCGAGCCGAGGCAGATGGCGCTGACCTCGATGTCGGTAGTGCCCAGGCGGCGATAGTCCATGGCGAGGCTCCGGCGGTTTCCGGGTGGGAGGGACGGTCCGTATAGAGACTTTCGCGCGCGGTGGATACCGCGCCGACGACAGATCAGCCGGCCGGCGCCAGGCCGGCGGATTCGATCAGGGCGATCACCTGCGGCAGCAGGCGTTCCACGATGATCGCCACGCCGGCGGCGTTCGGGTGGATGCCGTCCGGCTGGTTCAGGCCCGGCATCGCGGCGACGCCGTCGAGGAAGAACGGGTAGAGCGGCACCTCGTGATGTGCCGCGAGTTCGGGAAACAGGGCGTTGAACCGCTCGCCGTAGTCGCGGCCCAGATTGGGCGGCGCGTACATGCCGGCGAGCAGGGTCGGCAGGCCGGCGGCGTCCAGCTTGGCGAGGATGGCGTCGAGGCTTTCCCGGGTGGCGCCGGGATCGACGCCGCGCAGCCCGTCATTGCCGCCCAGCGCCACCAGGACCAAATCCGGCCCCTCGGTCAGCGCCCAATCGAGCCGGGCGAAGGCGCCGGCGGTGGTGTCGCCGCTGACGCCGGCGTTCAGCACCGTGACCGGATAGCCGCGATCCCGCAGCGCCGCCTCGAGCTGCACCGGGAAGGCCTCGTCCGGCGGCAGGCCGTAGCCGGCGGTCAGGCTGTCGCCGAAGGCCAGCAGGCGGATCGGTTCCGCCGCCGCGATGCCGGGGATGCCGGCGAGAAGAACGGCGAGAACCGCCAGCCCGATGTTGAAACGGCGGCGTATCGAGCCATCTAGGCGGAGGGTGCTTTGCACGAATGGCGGGAACATCGATTTGGCCATGGGTTCTGGTGATCGCGACGACATCATCGCGCTGCGGGATGTCCATCTACAATTGGAGAGCGCCGCCGGGCCGGTCAATATCCTGCGCGGAATCGACCTGACCGTCGGCGGCGGCGAGCGGGTCAGCGTGGTCGGCCCGTCCGGGTCCGGCAAATCGACGATGATGATGATCATCGGCGGGCTGGAACGGCCATCCACCGGCGGCGCCATCGTCGCTGGGCACGATCTGATGGTGCTGGGCGAGGACGCGCTGGCCCTGTTCCGTCGCGATCATGTCGGCATCGTGTTCCAGAACTTCCATCTCGTCCCCACCATGTCGGCGTTGGAAAACGTCGCCATTCCGCTGGAATTCGCCGGCCGCGACGACGCCTTCGACCGCGCGGCGGAGGGCTTGAAGGCGGTCGGCCTCGGCCACCGGCTGACCCATTATCCGGGCCAGCTCTCCGGCGGCGAACAGCAGCGCGTGGCGCTGGCCCGCGCCTTCGCTGCCGAGCCGGCGCTGGTCCTCGCCGACGAGCCGACCGGCAATCTCGACGGCCGGACCGGCGGCCAGATCATCGATCTGATGTTCGGCCTGTCGGCCGAGCGCGGCGCCACCCTGCTGTTGATCACCCACGACCCGGCCCTGGCCGAGCGCTGTGACCGCCAGGTCCAGCTTCTCGACGGGCGGATCGTCGATGACGGTCGCGCCTCGGCGACGGTGCGGGCGGCCGGTTGATGCGCTGGCCGATGGCCGTGCGCCTG
Source organism: Inquilinus sp. (assembly GCA_013003675.1). GTDB lineage: Bacteria > Pseudomonadota > Alphaproteobacteria > DSM-16000 > Inquilinaceae > JABDIP01. The sequence goes on along the minus strand of JABDIP010000280.1, from coordinate 1,074 downwards.
GCGCGGCGGGAGCTGCGCGGCGGTCTGCGGGGATTCCGGATCTTTCTCGCCTGCCTCATCCTCGGCGTCGCGGCGATCGCCACCGTGCAATCGGTGTCGAGCGGCATCATCGAGGGCCTGCGCGAGGACGGCCAGGCGATCCTCGGCGGCGATGTCGACGTCCGCCGCATCTACCGGCCGGCCGAGGGCGACGAACTGGTGCATTTCCGGTCGACCGGCGACATCTCGATCACCGCCGAGATGCGGGCGATGGCGCGCATCGACGACGGCCGCAGCACGCTGGTCGAGCTGAAATCGGTCGACACCGCCTATCCGCTCTACGGATCGGTCGAACTCAGCACCGGCGACTCGCTGGCCGCCACTCTGGCGCAACGGGATGGCGTCTGGGGCGGGGCGGTCGAACCGGGCCTGCTCGATCGGCTGGGCATCGCGCTCGGCGACCGGGTGCTGGTCGGCGACATCGCCGTCGAAATCCGCGCCGAGCTGGTCCGGGAGCCCGACCGCGCCTCCGACGGTTTCACCCTGGGCCCGCGGCTGATGGTCGTGCCGGCGGCGCTGGCGGCGACCGGCCTGGTCCGCGAGGGCAGCCAGATCAGCTACCACACCCGGATCAGGCTGCCGCCCGGGACCGACGTCGCCGCCTATGCCGAGGATCTGCGCGACCGGTTCCCCGACGCCGGCTGGCGCATCCGCGAGTTCAGCGATGCCGCCCCGTCGCTGGAGCGGATGGTGCGCCGGCTGACGGTGTTCCTGACGCTGGTCGGGCTGACTGCGCTGCTGGTCGGCGGGGTCGGCGTCGGCAACGCGGTGAAGGCCTATCTCGACGGCCGGCTGCCGACCATCGCCACGCTCAAGGGGCTCGGCGCGTCCGGCCGGCTCATTTTCCAGACCTATTTCGCCCAGATCCTGATCCTGGCCGTCATCGGCATCGCCGTCGGCCTGGCGATCGGTGCCACGGCGCCCTTGGTGATCAACGGTATCGTCTCCGACCTGCTGCCGGTCGACGCGCGGATCGGCCTCTATCCGATGGCGCTGGTCGTCGCCGCCGGTTTCGGCATCCTGACCGCAATCACC
>JABDIP010000277.1 GCA_013003675.1 Inquilinus sp. | reverse complement strand
ATCGGGGACGCCCTGCGCCCCGGCCACCCGTGCTGCCGCTCTTGCCATGCCCGCCCTCTTTGTCGAAATGCATCCGTGCCGCCGACCCGCGCCGCGGGTCGGTCGACCCCGGCGCCGATCGCGCACGCCAACGCGCCGGGCGCGATCCGCCCGACGTCATCTGCCAGTTGTCCAATAATAGGAATAAATGTACATTATGCCCGCGCCGCTGTCAAGCAACGGCCACCCCGCCAGTGCCATGCAGCGCCATGCGGTCGAAGTAGGGCGGATGTAGTCGCACGCGACCTGGCGATACTGGTGCAGGGTCTGCGGCAGCACCGGCTCGTCGCCGTACAGTCCGACCCGTCCGGCGACCGCCAGTCAAAGATCGAGCGCCTCGGCGACAGTGATGTCGCCGCGGCTCTTGGTCAGAACACGACGGATGACATCGGCCGGCGCCGTGGGCGACCGGCCGGCGGGGTCAGGCGCGAAGATCGGCGCCGGGCGTCAATCCTCGTCCTGCGACGCCTGCGCGGCGACCGACTCCTTGATCTCCTCGACCATCTTGGCGGCGGTCTTCCTTACGAAGATCGGCGAACCCAGCCCCGCCACATCGATGAACGTCCCACCCGATATCGTCGTCCGCACATCGATGATCGCTTCGAATCGGATGTAGTGTTCATTGTCGTCCGTATCGACAATGTGGATGAAAGCCATCGGGCAAATTCTCCATCGAGCAGACCCCGGCATGGGGCCGCCGGACAATAGCCCGTGGGCCTTAACCCGGTCTTACCCTGACGGCCGGGCTCAGTCCTCGCTGGATTCGGGCGGCGGCGGCGAGTCCGGCTCGTCCACCGTCCCGGCTTTCGCCTGCTTGGCGGCAAGCCGCGCCGCCTTCTTCTCCGCCTTCTTGCGATCGCGCTCCGACCGTTCGAAGCGATAGTTCGGTTTCTTGGCCATAGGCGATCCTTTTAGCACGACGGCAGCATCGCCACCGGATTGGGTGGACGCGGCCGCGCTCTCGCTCCGGCCCGTCGTCCCCGAACGACCACCGTCATAGAAGCTGGCGCCCGCGTCGACAAGGGCAACCAACGGCCCGAACCCTAGAACGGCTCGTACCCCTCCCCGCCCGTCGTCGCCGGCATCGGCCCGGGCCTCGGCCGGTCAGGCGGCGGTTCGAACGGATCATACCCGCTCACCGCCCGCGCCGGCCGCCGTGCCGCCCGGTTGTCCGTCACCGCGAAGCGCAGGCTCATTGCCCCATAGCGGGTCGCCGCCATCAGGTCCTCGGCCTCCTTCACCACCCTTCCGTCCTTGCGGTGATAGAGCCGGAACTCCTCGAACCAGTCGGCGAGATGGGCGAACACCTTGAAGCGCCCGGTCTGCATCCGGTCGAGCAGGTCCATCAGCCCGGCCTCGACCCCGGCCGAGCCGTCCGGGTAGCGCGCCGGTTCGGGGAGCATGCGCAGGCCCTGGCGGCGGTACTGGTCGGCCAGCGGCACGCCCGAGTCCTTCGAGTGCTGCAGCCCGTCATGGGGCCAGGCCCAGGGCAGCCACGGCCCCCAGGCCTTCAGCGCGGCGCCGTGGATCACCGGTGTCGCCTCGCGCAGCCGGTAGGCGTCGGTGACGTACAGGCAGTCGGCGTCGCGGTCCCAGGCCTGCCGCACCGCGGCGAACGGGTGGTCCCAGCCGAAATCGAGCGCGCCGAGCTGAGGCCAGTGCCGCGGCACCGCGAAGGCCGGCACGCTGAGCGCGCTCTCCGCCACCGGGAAGATCCGGCCCGAGCCCAGTACCGGCACGCCCTTGGCCCGCGCCTCGCGCTCGTGCGGCGGATAGGAGGCGATGATCTTCGCCCGCTCCTCGGGCGGGATGTGCTCGGCGTCGTCGATTGTCATGTTGGTGTCGCTGCGCTCCGCCGTCGGCGAGATCAGGAAGCGCCGCACCACCTCGCTCATCCCCAGCAGCGGCGTGAAGGTCAGCCACACCATGCCGCCGGTGGCGTTGGTCCGGGTCAGCCCCTCGGAGTAGATGTCCGCCGGCGGCTCCTCGTCGAACCAGACGAAATCGAGCGTCTCGCCCTGCCATTTCTGCCGGCCCTGCTCGTAGTTCTTGAGCTTCAGCACCGACTTGCCGCCGCTGGCGTGCTTCAACAGGATGGTGTCGAGCAAATCGGCGACGCCGCCCCGGGCCCGGGTCCAGCCCTCGATCGCGCCGCCCGGGATCATGCCGGTGCCGAACGAGCCGGGCCGCCCCATCAGCACCCGCTGCGGGTTGTCGCGCGTCGTCTCGCTGGTCGGCCCGGCGACCCAGGCCACCACCGGCCGGTCCCAGCGCCGCCCCCGCCACCATTCCGGATAGCGCCCGGTCAGATGGAACGCCGCCTCCGCCGCCCCGGCCAAGGTCTTGCCGAGCTGGTTGCCGGCCCGCAACAGCCGCTCGCGAAAGGCCGCCCCGGCGGTGTGGAAATCCGACTGCTTCGGATAAGGGCGATAGCGCTCCAACTGCCGCTGCCCGCGACGCCGCTCGATCTCCTCAAGAGCCATCACCCATTCGGCCAAGGCCAAGCGTCTGAGCGAGCCGGACCGCCCGTCGTTCAAGGTCTTCATCGTTCAACCCCTCCACCGCGCCGGCCGGCGGCTCCTTGCGATCGCCGAACATGCCCAGCTCGCGCCCCAGCAACTCCAACGCCTTCAGCGCCACCGCGCCC
>JABDIP010000268.1 GCA_013003675.1 Inquilinus sp. | reverse complement strand
CGGGGGGCGGCGGGCCTCCAGAAAAAGCCCGCCGCCTTCGCCGCTTTGTGTTCGCTTGGCCGGGTGATTTGGCTGCCTATTCCTCCTCGACAATCTTGAACAGGACCAAATTGTCGAGGAAGGCGACGAGCGCCTGCCGGTCCGCCAGGTCCAGCAACTCGAACCTTCCCCGGGAGGCGGCCGACTCGCCACCGTGCTCGAGGATCGCCTCGGTCAGGGTGGTGGCCCGGCCGTCGTGCAGGTACGGCGCCGTCGATCCCACACCCCAGAGTTCCTTGGTGAGCCAGACCGACTCGCCGGTGCCGATCTCGTCGATCGATTCGGCGAGGCCGCGGCCCATGTCGTGATACCTCAGATCGCCATAGAGGCCCACGACCGCGCGGCCCGCCGCGTCGACCTCGAACGAGCCAAGGCGGACCACGTTGCCGAAATCGTCCTCGATGACGTTGTCGGGGTGATCCCGGGTCAGGTCGAAGGCGACCGGATGGACCGGATCGAGGCCGCGGGCGACCGGATCCTGCCCGGCGGGAAAGACCGCGTCGCGGTAGTTGGCGTTGAGGCTGGGCTCGGAGAATACCGGGATGTCGATCGTCAGCTCCGACTGGTGGCAGTCGGCGCAGCCGACCGCGACGAAAACCTGGCTGCCCAGGATTATCGACCCACGCTCCTCATCGGTGAGCGGCTCATCCAGGAGCCCAAGGTCGTCGAGTTCCAGTTTGGTGGTCGGCCGCGGCTGGGCGGCAAGGTAGATTGCCAGCGCGGTCTGGTCGCCGATTGTCATCTCACCGACGACGCCGTCGAAATCGCCGTCGACGCCATCGCCGACGATCTCGACCGGCTGCATGCCGAGCTCGTTGTGCGAGGCCCCGCGGTTGAAATCGCGCAGGAAGGCGTTCTCGCCTTTCCACTGGTAGGGACGGACCACCAGGTCGTCGGCGACGCCGGTAAGGTTCCTTGTGTCGAACCTGGCCCGACAGCCCGACCTGTCGCCCCGTCTGCGGCGCGGGCGGGCGGACAGCGAGCCGAAAGACAAGCCCTTCGCCCACAGATCGACACGCTGCCGGCGACCCGTCTCGCAAACCTGCGCTCCCAGCGCGCCTCTGATGCCATGCAACTCCTCGGTCATCTCCTCGGCCAGGCGTTGCAGCGCCCCGGCCCCGAAGATATGCGGCACATCGCGCCGGATCATCGAGCCGAGGTCGGCCGATTGGAGAGGATCGCGGTGGGCGGCCAGGGCAGCCGTGCCGGCGCCGTCGTCGAAGGGCTGCAGGTGGCATTGGTTGCAGGCCTGGGCATTCGGCCCGGTGCTGCGGGCCGGGAAGTGGTTGCGCCATTCGCCCGGTCCGTCCAGATCGGCCCGCGGCACGCGCGTGAAGCGCTGGCCGTCGCCGACATTGGCGCCGACGCCGTCCAGCGCGTTGAAGGTCACCTCGAAGAGCTCGTCGCCGGCGTCGAAGGCGGTCTCGAAGGCCTCCTCGCCGTGGCCGGCCTGGACCAGGGTCGTCAGATCGGCCTGATCGACATGTTCCGCCACAGGGTCGTGCAACTCGTCGACCTCTCCCAGCGATGTCACGATGGCCAAGGCCGAGGTAGCGCCAACAAGTGCCGCGGCTGCTGTCAGCATAGCCGGGAGCACCCAGGCCCTGGCCAGTGCATTCTCTTCCTTATTGTGCATGATTTGCTTCCCTCCGCACAAACGTTCTTCTACTTGTCGATTTCTTGTTTCTGTCGCGGGTATCTACGATTGCCCCGATTATGTGTTGTTGTGACTGTGTATTTGATAACTACTCATCTAGAAAAATCGCAAGATCAATACGCTTGAAAATAAAGGCAGAAATGAAATCCCTATGAGGACAAATCATTTATAGATTGATCTTCGATTCCTCAGACATCAGAATATCGGCGGTTAACTATTTCGATTAACCAACTCAAAATTATCAAAGCGCGCCCGGACTCGCCGTGTCATTTCTGTGAGAATTCTGCGATACTGTAGGTCCCGCCGTTGTCAGGTCCCTGCCGACTACCTCAGCCCACCGCCGGACGATGAAGAACCCGCGTCTCGACCGAGGCGGCTCCGGCGAGCGGGCGGCCAAGCTGAACGGGGCGAAGGCGGTGCCGTCGGGGAAGTGACCGGCAGGGCGGCGGCGACGCTATACTGTTGTCTTGACCGCCATCACCGTTCAGACCGAGGACGCCTGCCCATGACGACGACATTGCCGATCACCAGCCTCTATGCGGCGGTCTTCGGGCTCCTCCTGATCCCGATCACCATTGCCGTCGGAATGCGGCGCATGAAGACACGGATCGCCTTCCTCGGCGGTGATGACGAGATCTTGCTTCGCCGGATGCGGTCCCACGCGAACTTCGTCGAATATGTGCCGCTGGCGCTGGTTCTCATGGCACTTGCCGAGATGAACGGCGCGTCGGCCGGTTTCATGCACGCAGCCGGTGCGACCTTGCTGGTGTCGCGGATCGTCCACTATGTCACGATCAACCTTCAGCCCACGGCGCCGACCCGGGCGGCATCGATGATCGGGACGTTGGCGGTGTTGGCCGCGTTGTCGGGCGTCCTGATCTACGGGCGGTTCTGAGCGGTCGGTGTCGCCGGGGCGGCGACGGCGGACCGGGGGCGGCATGCCGGGCGGTCGCGGATTGCCGGTGCTGACACTTGCGCACTCATCCGTCTCACCGTTGCAATCACCGGTCGTGACGGCGGATTTCAAGGGGAGTGTGAAGACTTGCGCGGTATTTCGGTGTCCGACCGCCACGGTTGACGATTCCCCATCGCAAAATACTACCAGTGAGTGTATCTTGCGGCTTCCGTTCCTTTTGAGTTGAAATCCAAAAAATGGGCCGGTCGAAACCCGGGCCGGCATATCGGGGAGGAATCAATGCCGAAATCAGACTTTCCGTCGGTGAAGATGGCAGGTGCGAACCGGGTCCTCAATGCCCGCAACGACCCGCCGGACATTCGCGACAGGTACTATGAACCGGCGCTCATTCAGCTGCAGTCGGAGGTGGATTATCGCGATCCGGCGCTGGTGCTCGACCAGGGGCAGGAGGGAGCCTGCACGGGGTTCGGGTTGGCCGCCGTCATCAATCTGCTCAACGCGAAGCGAGGCCGGGGAGATTTCCGGGCCAGCATGCGGATGCTCTATGAAGTGGCGAGAAAACACGACGAATGGCCCGGCGAGGACTACGCCGGATCGAG
>JABDIP010000228.1 GCA_013003675.1 Inquilinus sp. | reverse complement strand
GTGTCAGGGTTCAAACATAAGGATCAGGATGGAAAGTTTTACGATGACCCAAGGGCAGTCGAAATCGGGGAACAGTTGTACGAGGCCGGTGGTTACGCGGCGATTCAAAGGGCGCACGAGGCTGTAGGTGACGTGCTTGGTCAACATGCAGCAAACAAGCTTTCTTCGTGCTGGCACGATATCGTTAACCGGACGTCCTAATTTCAAGCGCTGGATAAATGACCGGTTGTGGCTAGCAGCACGCATCCACGGCCGCATCAGGGAACGGCCGCCTTCCTGCAGCAAGCCGACCTGCGAGCCCAAACGTGAGCTTTCAGTCCGATTGCGTCAGCTTGCCCTCTGGCAGTAGTCCCACCATCGGAAGGGTGCCCACTGCCGCTCGTGACCCGAAGCCGCCGTTCGACGGGATCCGGCAACAGCGGCAACCTTCGACCAAAGTGGTCACGTGTTCGGGCCCATTTGCTCAAACAACTTACCGCATTTATTAACGCATTGTTAATATTAATTTTCGGCTAAGTGTTTCCAAATGCTAACCTTTTGTTAATTACGTTTGATTTTCCACGAATTTAGACGCTATTTTCTCTTAAATTCGCGCCAAGTCGGATGAACAACTAGAAATTGGCCGCAGCCTCGCCGGGCGGATGAAGCGGGAAAAGGCCATCACAGCGAGGACGGACCATGGACGCAGCCATCGTTCCCAACTTCATCATTGTCGACACGCATTATCGGAAGCTGCCCGACCTGCTGGTCGGCGACGTGAGCGGATTTGCCGCTTCTCATGAGTACGCGGCCATCAACGACCCGGAGCGCGACCGGCCCGAGCCGGTCTTTGCGGCGCTCGTCCGGTTTTGCATTCGCCTGCACAAACAGGAGATGGCGGGACCGCTCCCCTGGCGTGATCGCGCGACGCTGCAGCAGATCCATGGCGTCTTCGAACTGGTCGCCCGGGATGACATCGCCTCGCGGAAACTTACCCTGGTCACCGCGATGTTCGACGCGTTGGCCGAGGATGAAGGCTGGAGCGTGCTACCGGGCCTCAAGAAACGGTTCGGACCGTGCACGCGGCATTTCTTCAACCTCTGGATCATGTGAGCACGGGCATCCGGTCTCAACCGCCGCAATCGGCCGGAAGATCCGGGTTCGATCCCGGCGCATGACCAGACCGGCATAGCCGCAATGGGCCTTGTGGCTCCTGAATACCGCGATTTCTTGATGGCATTCGCGTAACACGGGCTCCGCGGTCGGTTCGCTGCGGTGTTCCGGTGCAAGTCGTTCCATCGGCGCGCAGTGGTCGTCCCACCAAATCTCCTCCGGCAGCACGAAATCGCCCAGCATGTCATGTCCTCGCCGTGCAAGCGGCAAGAACGATCCAGATCTTCTGCTCGGCGGGGGACTGCCTGCATGTCAGCGGTGGATGGCTTGATGACCTTCTCCGCCAGCTCCTTCGGCTGACCGGATTTCCGCCTCGTCTCCACTCCCTCGATAGTCACGATGAGCCAGAAATCCACCCAAGTTGAAATTCCTCACCCTGTCTCATGGGCGTTGACGCTGGACAAGATCCAAGATAGTCGCCCAAGCATTCGAACGAAGCGTCACAGGCCTTCTTATAGGTGGAAACAATCAATAAGGAGCGCAGAAATCACGATATTAACCAATTCGAGAAGAAATTTACCTTAACAGGCCGCCGTATATCACGGCTTTGTCACAACACGGCATTTTATCATCTTTGTATTATTAACTATTGGAGATTCGGCATTCGGCCGATGCGTTTGAGTATTTTGACGATAGTCGAAGGGCGGGAAGGACCTAAAGGAAAAGGACCGGCGTCATGGCGGTGTCGGCACAAGATCAGAGGGGCCGGAAAAATGAGAAGTCTTCCATGGGTTTCGATCGCAGTGGCGTACATGTTCGGCTTGTTCGTCACCTTTCTGCAGGTCGCACCGGACGCTCTCGACCGGTGCTACCAGTTCAGCCACTGCACCTCGTTGGCAATGGAGAATTTCGCCTGGTCGCTGGTGTGGCCGGCGTACTGGCTGATGAGCTGAGGCAACGGAATCCACTCCCGGCGCAGATCTTGCCTTGGGCGACGACTCTACCGGTCCTGGCGTGCCACGTGGAAACGTGCCGAGGCCTATGGCAGCGCTTCGAGGCGCGTGATCGAACCCCGAGAGGCTATTGGTAGACCTGCCACTCCCCGCCGGGCCGGCGGCAGATCTTGAATTCCAGCGCCACCCGGCGGTCCAAATCCACGAGTTCGACGCTGTGGCGGTTGAGCCGGCATTCGAGCTCGGCGGACTCCGTCCTTTCCAGCAGGGCGACGACACCCCGATTGCCGGTTTCCGGGTTCTGCCAGGTCAGCCTCGTCCCGACCTCCTTGCCGTCCATACGCTCGCGGGCGGTCTGCTTCATGAGTTCCATGTCGGACGGTTCCACACCGTCCAGCGCCTCGAACATGAACCGCCATTGGCCCATGGCCGACCCGGACATCGACAGGAAGGCAATGCCGACAAGAGCAAGGGCCAATGGCCGCATGACCGTCTCCGACTATTTGAAAGGCTCGCGACCGGCACGCTACGCCAAGCCACAAGCCGGGTAAATGTTCTTGGGGCCTGTCACCGAGTCCGGCCCGCCGCCCGGCGTTGCCGCCATGGTCACGCGTATTTCGCGGTGATCCCGCCATCGACGACGAGTTCGGCCGCCGTCACGTATTTGGCCTCGTCGGAGGCCAGGAAGAGCGTCGCGTGGGCGACGTCCCAGACGTCGCCCATGTGGCCCATGGGGCACTGGTCGTCGCGCACCCTGATCAGGTTCTCGTGATCGCCCTCCTTGCCGTAGGCACCGGTCAGCCCGGCATGCACCATCGGCGTGTTCATCAGGCCGGGCAGCACGCTGTTCGCCCGGATCCCCTTCTTGGCGTATTGCAGGGCCACCCCGCGCGTGAGCGCCAGGATGCCGCCCTTGCTCGCGTAGTAGGTCGCGTAGGGCACCCCGGTCCAGCGAATGGCGGCGATCGAGGCGATGTTGACGATCGACCCGCCGCCCTGACTCTCCATGATCGGCAGCACGTGCTTGCAGGTCAGGAAGACGCTCTTCAGGTTGATGTCCATCACCCGGTCCCATTCGGTCTCGTCCAGTTCGACCGGGCCGCCGACCTTCGCGATACCGACGTTGTTGACCAGCAGGTCGATCCGGCCGAACCGGTCCATGCAGGTGGCGATCATGTCCTCGACCTGATCGCCGCTGGCGACGTCGGCCGCATGGCTGGCGGAGACGCCGCCCTCCTCTTCGACGATCCGCCGGGTCTCCCGGGCCGCCTCGACGTTGATATCGGCGCCGAAGATTGTCGCGCCTTCACGGGCGAAGAGGACCGAGATCGCCTTGCCGTTGACCCAGCCCGGGCCGACGGAGCCGGCTCCGGTGACCAGGGCGACCTTGTCCTTCAATCGATCAGCCACGCTCGGCCTCCTTGCCGGTCGTCAAGAGTTGCCGCAGTTCGGTCTTGAGGACCTTGCCGTAGTTGTTCTTCGGCAAGGCCTCGAGGAAAACGTACGCCCTGGGCCGCTTGAAGCGCGCGACGTTCTCCAGGCAATAGGCGTCGAGCGCGGCGGCGTCCGGCGGCGTGCCCGGGGCCGGCACCACGAAGGCGGCCGGCACCTCGCCCCATTCCGGATCCGGCCGGCCGATGACCGAGACCTCGGCGACCGCCGGATGCTGCAGCAGCACCTCCTCGACCTCGCGCGGATAGATGTTGCTGCCGCCGCTGATGATCATGTCCTTGGAACGGTCGCGGAGCGTGAGGAAGCCGTCGCCGTCCATCGAGCCCATGTCGCCGGTCCACAGCCAGCC
>JABDIP010000131.1 GCA_013003675.1 Inquilinus sp. | reverse complement strand
GGCCGGGCTGGCGGTGGTGGCGGCGGCCGCCCTCGCGCTCTGGGTCGCCTGCGACCGGCTGGTGGCCAGCGGCTGGCGCCTCAAACCTTGAGGCTGCCCCGTTTCCGCCGCGTCGATCGGAAAAACTGGGGGGTGATGGCATCGCGGCGGCCCGCGGCCGGCATACGGATCCAAGGACCAACAGAATTGGATCGACGACATGGCTTCACGGACTCGCGTCGCAAAGACGGTATTGGCCGTATCGGCTGCCGCCCTGACCCTCGTGCTGCTCAACCAGTGCTCCCAGGGCCCTCAATTTGCTTTCCCTGAATCGGGCGGTGCCTACGAGCGCGGCCGCGCGTTGGCGGTGCCAACGGACACCACCGAGGTGGCGATCCTGATGCCGTCCCTGCAGGACGAGGGCACGGCGCGGGAACAGTATCAGGAGGTGCCGGTCAACCCGTTTCTGGCGGTCGCCGAGCAGCCGGTGTCGACCTTCTCGATCGACGTCGACAGCGCCTCCTATGCCAATGTGCGGCGCTTCCTCAACGACGGCGTCCTGCCGCCGGCCGGGGCGGTCCGGGTCGAGGAGTTGGTGAACTATTTCGACTACGATTATGCGCGGCCGAACGGGGCCGAGCGGCCGTTCCGCGCCGATGTGGCGGTGTTCGATTCGCCGTGGAACGCCGACCGCCAGATCGTCCGCATCGGCCTGCAGGGCCGCGACCTGGCGCGAACCGCCCGGCCGCGCGCCAATCTGGTCTTCCTGGTCGACACGTCGGGCTCGATGGAGGATCGCGACAAGCTGCCGCTGGTGCAGCGCTCGCTGCGGCTGCTGGTGGACGAGTTGGAGCCCGACGACAGCATCGCCATCGTCGCCTATGCCGGTTTCGCCGGCGTCGTGCTGGAACCGACCCCGGTCGCCGAGCGCGGCGCCATCCTGCGGGCGATCGGCCGGCTCGACTCCGGCGGCGGCACGGCCGGTGCCGAAGGGCTGCGCACCGCCTACGAGCTGGCCGAGCAGGAACTCGATCCCGCGGCGATCAACCGGGTGATCCTGGCCACCGACGGCGATTTCAACATCGGCATCAGCGATCCCGAGCGGCTGAGCGAATTCGTCGCCCGCAAGCGCGAGACCGGCATCTATCTCTCCGTGCTCGGCTTCGGCCGCGGCAATCTGAACGACTTCATGATGCAGCGCCTGGCGCAGACCGGTAACGGCAACGCCGCCTATATCGACAGCCTGATGGAGGCGCGCCGGGTGCTGGTCGACCAGCTGGCGGCGACGCTGTTCCCGATTGCCGACGACGTGAAGGTACAAATAGAGTTCAACCCGGCGCTGGTCGCCGAGTACCGGCTGATCGGCTATGAGACGCGGCGCCTCGCGCGGCAGGATTTCGCCAACGACCGGGTCGATGCCGGCGAGGTCGGCAGCGGCCATGCGGTGACCGCGCTTTACGAGATCACGGCGCCCGACAGCGCGGCGCGGCTGCTGGAGGACCTGCGTTACGGCACCCGTGTCGAGCCGGCCGGCGGCGCGGCGCACCGCGGCGAGCTGGCCTTCTTGCGCCTGCGCTACAAGCTGCCGGGCGAGGCGGAGAGCCGGCTGATGGAACAGCCGATCCCGGCCGCCGGCGTCACCGGCTTCGCCGAGGCGCCGGCCAATGCCCGGTTCGCCGTCGCCGTCGCCGGTTTCGGCCAGCGCCTGCGCCGCGACCCGAATATCGGCGATTTCGGCTGGGACGAGGTGATGCGGATCGCCCGCGACGCCCGCGGCAAGGACGATGACGGCTATCAGGCCGAGTTCCTGCGCCTGGTGCAGATGGCCGAGAGCGCGGCGGCGCTGGAGACGCTGAACTGATGGGTACCGTCGTCTCCATGGCGCGCTTCGGCGGCGGCCGGCGCGCGGCGGGGCGGGGGACGGCGGGCGCCGGCCCGCTTCGGCGGGGAACGGCCGGGCCGGCGCCGATCGACTGGTCGGCCCAGGATTGGGAGGATCTGGTGCCGCGCCTGCTGCTGCTCGCCGCCGGCCGGCTGTCGCGCATGGTCTGGCGCGGCCGGCGCGACGGCGTGCGGCCGGCGGAGGCGGAGGATTTCGTCGCCGACGCCATCGCCAAGACGATCGCCGGGGTGCGGCAGTGGAACCCGCAAGCCTGCACCCTGTTCCAGCACCTCGCCGGGGTCGTGGTCAGCGACGTCTCGCACGCGGCGACGGCGATGGACAACCGCACGACGGTCTCGCCCGCCGCCGACCCGGACGGAACCGCCGGGGCGCCCGTCACCCATGCCGACAGCGCGCCGGACCAGGAGGAAATCGCCGCCTGGCGGTCCCAATGCCGCCATCTGCTCGGCCATCTCGATACCATCGACCCGCCGCTCGGCCGGCTGGCGGCGGCGATGCTGATCGACGATCTGCGCGAGACCGCCGATCTGTGCCGGGTGCTGGACCTGCCGGCGGCCGACATCGCCAATCTGCGCAAACGCCTGAAACGGGCGGTCCGCGGCTATCTGCAGGAGGCCGCGCCATGACTGCCGAGAAAACGCCGGCCCGGGTGCTTCTGGCGGCGCTGATCGACGAAGCGACGCTGGAAACCGCGCCCGCCGAGGCGATCGCGGCCGATGCCGCGGCGCTCGGGTGCGACGCGGTGGGGCTGGTCGCCTTCGCCCGGGAGTTGGCCGCGGGCGGCACCTCGCCCTCGGCGACACTGCTGCGGCGCCTGGTGGAAGACGACGACACGGCGGCGGAGATCGACCGGCTCGAACGGGCCGACGCGGCGGCGATCCGGGCGCGGCTGCCGCGCGGGACGGTCGCCGCCCTGGTCGGCCTCGCCCGCCGCGCCGCGCCGGCCGGACCGCCCCCGCGGTCGCGCCCTCGGCGGTGGCTGCCGGCCGGTATAGTGACCGCGCTGGCGGCCAGCCTGCTGCTGGTGATCGTGCTGCGTCCGTTCGACGCTCTGCGCGACTCCGCCCTTGTGGCGGATGTGGAACTGCGGCCGTCGCCGGTGCGGGAGGTGCCGTCGGGCGGCGCGGGCCCGGCGGATGGGCCGGCCGACCGGACGGTGCCGTCGATCCGTGGCCAGGGGCCGACCGCGCGCCTGGCCCTGGCCGATGCGGGCGAGGCCGGCCTGCCGGCGCCGCTGGTCACCCGGCTGCTGGTGGTCGACCCCAATCTGGCGCCGGCGGTGTTGCTCGACACCGGCTACGTCGAAGGCGGGCTGGCCGGCCGTCTTGGGGACGCGCGGCGGGCATCGGGCGGCTGGCCGGTGGTCGCGCTGATCGGCGCGGAAGGGCCGGACGGGCCGTTCGACGCCGCGATCATGGCGTTGCCGCCGGAGCTGTCGCTCTACGAGGGGGCGGTGCGACCGCCCTCGGTGCTGGCCGGGCTGCTCGGCGACCGGGCGCATCGCTTCGCCCTGGCGCGGTTGCCGCCCAACTAGCGTGCTTTCCGTTCGGCCGGAACCGATTCCACGTGGGTGGACAACGCGCTAGGCGCCGGCCGGACCGATCTCGCCTTACTTGTGTCATCATGACGGTGTCCGCTGCATCGTCATGTGGAGTGTTGAGCCTTACGGGATGCCGGCCCGATGAGAGACGATTCGGTCGATTGGGCGGCGGCGGAGTGGGAGGACATGATCCCGCGCCTCCTGCTGCTGGCGGTGGTGCGGCTGTCGGGGCCGGAGTCGCAGGACGACCGCAGGGCACCGCCGCGCGCCTCCGACGCCCAGGAATTCGTCGACCATGCGGTTTCCGAGACCGTGTCGGGCCGCCGCGCCTGGGACGCGAACCACAGTACGCTGTACGCGCATCTTGCCCGCATCGTCGACGAGGGCATTTCCGATGCCGTCCAGGCCGACTGGAACCAGCCGTCTGCAGAGACCGACGACGATACGGACCCCGAGCAGGCCGCCTGGCGGGACGAGCGGCGCACCCTGTTGAACCATCTCTTCGGCATCGAAGACAAGCTGGGCGAGATGGCGTCGCTCATGCTGCTGGAGAACTGCCTGGGGACCAACGACCTGGTCGATGCGCTGGAGGTCGGGCCGCTGGAGATCGCCCATATGCGCAAGCGCATGAAGAGCGAGGTCCGGCAGTATATCGAGGAGCGCGAAGGATGAGCGCTGGCGGGTCGCCGGCGCGGCAACTGCTCCTCTATGTGGAGGACGAGGCGGCTCTGGAGGATTTGCCGATCGCCGAGGTCAACGGCGACCTCGCCGCGCTGGGCATCGATCCGGCCGCCCTGATCGCCCTTGCCAGGAAGCGGGCCGAACCGCCGGCCGCGCCGCCCCGTCCCGCGGCGCCGACGGTGCCCGTCGCGGAGCCTGAAAAGCCCGACGAGGTCAGCTACCACGTGGCGGAGCCGGCCCCCGATATCATGGCGGATATGCGCATTCGCCCCAGCGGCTCGCCGGATGACGACGAACAACCGCGCCGTCGTGGCGGCGCGGTCTGGGTTCTTGCCGGGCTGCTGGTGGTGGCCGCGGCGGCCGGCTTCGGTGCGCTCAAGCTGTGGCCGGAGGTCGCCGACCTCGACCGGCTTGTGGCGATGGTCGGGCCGGCCGCCGAGCAACCGGCCGCCGAGGCAGACGAGCCCTTCGTGCCGGCCGGCGAGGCGGTCGTCGTGTCGCGGCTCGAGCCGGTGCCGCCGCCG
>JABDIP010000112.1 GCA_013003675.1 Inquilinus sp. | reverse complement strand
GGATGGAATCCCCTCTCCTTGGGGAGAGGGAGGGGCCCGCGCGGAGCGTGGGAGGGTGAGGGGGGCCCGTCCTCGC
This sequence comes from Inquilinus sp., assembly GCA_013003675.1. Classification (GTDB taxonomy): domain Bacteria; phylum Pseudomonadota; class Alphaproteobacteria; order DSM-16000; family Inquilinaceae; genus JABDIP01. The sequence goes on along the minus strand of JABDIP010000112.1, from coordinate 2,924 downwards.
CGTGACGGCACTGCGATTCCCCACGCGCCATTCTTGCTCTACGCTTCCCGCCACGCCCGCCGCGATCTGAGACGCACCCGATGCCCGACCTTCCGCTGAAAACCGTCTTCCGCACCCAGGGCAACAACCGGGCGCTCAAGGACGGCACCGTGAAACCGCGCGGCTACAGCCTCGATTTCGAGGAGGTGCCGGTGCTGATCCAGGCCTTCCGCCGGATGGTGCGGGGGCTGGAATTCGACGTCTGCGAGATGGCGTTGACCACCTATTTCTGCGCCCGCGCCCATGGCGTGCGCTTCACCGCTCTGCCGGTGTTCCTGGTCCGCGCCTTCCACCACGGCGCCATCCTGGTCAACACCAGGGCCGGCATCGCCACGCCGAAGGATTTGGAGGGCCGCCGGGTCGGCGTCAATCGCGGCTATACGGTCACCACCGGCGTCTGGGCGCGGAGCATCCTGCAGGACGAGCACGGCGTTGACCTGTCCCGCGTCACCTGGGTGCTGTCCGGCGACGAGCACGTCGCCGCGTACCGGCCGCCGGCCAACGTGGTGCCGATCGAGCCGGGAGGGGACATGGCCGAAATGCTGGCCTCGGGCGAACTCGCCGCCGCCATCGGCATCAAATCCGACCATCCGGACGTGAAGCCGCTGATCCCCGAGGGGCTGGAGGCCGGGCTCTCCGCCCTGCGGAGCCGCGGGCTCCACCCGATCAACCATCTGGTGGTGGTCAACGACGACGTTCTGGCCGCCCATCCCGACCTCGCCGCGGCGCTGTTCGAGGCCTTCGCCGAGGCCAAGCGGCTCTATGTCGAGCGCCTGAAGGCGGGCCGGATCGAGCAACCGACCGCGGTCGACGAGGTGCACCGCCGGGTGCTGGCGATCGTCGGCGACCCGCTGCCCTACGGCATCGAGCCCAACCGCCAGGTGCTGGAACAGCTCATCGGTCACGCCGTCACCCAGCGGATCATCGACCGCCCGGTTACCGTCGACGATCTGTTCGCCGCCGGCACGCACGACCTGGTGGGATGAGCCCCCACAGACAAGGGGACGAGAGGGACGCGGATCACCGCGGTCGGAATCGGGGATTGGCTGACGGCTTTCGGCGGGATCGTTTGGTTCGGCGGGTCATCCTGGTGGAGGGTTTCGCCAACCTCGTAGTGTTGCTGGCGAAACTGATCGTCGGGCTTTCGACCGGTTCATTGGCCGTGCTGAGCGACGCCGTCCATTCCCTGACCGACGTTGCCAACAACGCGGTTGCCTGGATCGTCATCAAGGTCTCAAGCCAACCGGCGGACCGCGAGCATCCATACGGACACAGAAAGTTCGAAACCTTGGCAGTCTTCGGATTGGCCACGCTGCTGGCGGTGCTTGCCTTTGAGCTGGCCCTGCACGCGATCCGAAGAGAAGAGGCGACGGTGGTCCGCGACGCCTGGGCGCTGGGCATCATGCTGGGTGTGCTCGGGGTGAACGTCGCCATAGCGAGTTGGCAGCGATATTGGGCGCGTCGGCTGCAGTCGGACATCATACTCGCCGACGCAAATCATACATTCGCCGACGTCTTGACCACCATCGTCGTCATCGGCGGCTGGCAGTTGTCGGCGATGGGCTACCCGTGGCTCGACTCGGTCTGCGCGCTGGGCGTGGCGGCACTGGTGATGTACCTGGCCTATGGCCTGTTCAAGCGGGCATTCCCGGTGCTCGTCGACCAGTTCGCGATTGCGCCGGAACTGCTGGCCGACGCGGCCCGGAGCGTGCCCGGCGTCCGCAAGGTACGACGCATCCGTTCCCGTTCGGTGGGGTCCACGCGAACGGTCGATATGGTGGTTACCGTCGACCCGGAGCTCTCCACCACCGAGGCGCATGCAATCGCCGACGCCATAGAACGGCGTCTCGAGGACCGGCATCAAGTCGGCGATGCCTCGATCCATATCGAGCCCGAAAACGAAATCGGGTGACGGTTCAGCAAACTCATCTGGGATCACTTGCACTGTCGCCTTAACTCGCAGCGGAACACGGCACGAACCCCTATTCGGCAGCGGCGTCCAGGAACCCGAGCACGCGGGCCGGCGCCGTGTCCTCGGTCTGCCCGTCCACCGGCACGTCCCAGTACTCCGCGCGCGGCAGACATTCCTCGAGATAGCGGGCGGCCGAGGTGGCGTGGGCGGCGTCGCTGCCGGGCACGATCAGCGCCGGGATGTCGAGGCGCATCAAATCCTCCGGCTCCGCCCCCGGCGCGGTGTCGCGGTCGATCAGGGTGCGGCCCATGTCGGCCACCAGCGTCGCATAGCGCTCGGCGTCGAGGGCGGCATAGGCCTCGGCGAACGCCGCGTCGCGGCGGATCACCGACGACCAGGGACCGCCGCGCGGGTCCTGGCCGAAGGTTTTGTCGTGGCCGCGCACCAGATCGACCACCGCCGCCAGCCCGTCCTGGCGGACGAAGGCAAGATGCTCGGCGAAGCGGGCATGGCCGTTGATCCGGTAGCGGGCGCCGCCGACCGGCCAGTAGAGCACCATGCTCTTGACCCGCTCCGGATGGGCGACGGCGAAGGCCAGCACCGGGCAGCAGCCCATGCAGCCGCCCAGCAGATGCGCCCGCTCGATGCCGAGATGGTCGAGCAGCCCGCTTCCCTGCGCGACGAAATGGTCCCAGGTCACCCGCTCGACCCGGCCGCCCGACCGGCCGCATTCGCGGCGGTCGAACAGGATGCAGGTGTAGTGCCTGGGCAGATGCTCCAGCAGCTTGATCCGGGCATAGACACCGAGCGTCGACCATTTTTCGATCGTCGCGTCGAAGCCGCCGGGTGCGAACATCAAGAGCGGCGGCCCGTCGCCGACCACCTCGTAGCGGGTCTCGATGCCGTCGATCAGCGCGCTGGGCATCGCAGGCTCTCGGCCGGCAACGGCGCGATCTCACCCCCACCCCAACCC
>JABDIP010000098.1 GCA_013003675.1 Inquilinus sp. | reverse complement strand
TGTCGATGTCGCCCGACCCGGAATTCAGCATCTGCTGATAGAGCGCGAGCTGGTCGGACGTCGATGTCGGCGGCGCCACGACCTGCACCTCGTGGCCGGTCGCCGCCTCCCAGTCCTTCACCGCCTCACGGCAGAGCGTCTGTTCGGCGCCGACCGATCCACAGGTGATCGACACCGTCGCCGCGGCCACCGGCGTTGCCAGCCCGACGACGGAGAGTGCAAGGACGATTGATCTGAGCATCTGGGACCTCCTGGTCGGTGATACGGCCGCGTCCACGAGGCTGCACGAACCGTCGCCGATCGCGTCGACAGCCATCATATGGGTCACGATCGATCCGGCCCAGTGCAATGATCGGTCGCGGGCCGGCGGCGCACCCCGGGGCCGTTCAATGGCGCGTGTCGCCGTCCGGGGCGCCGCCAGCCGCAAAACGCTGAAAGATCGGCGCCGCGGCCCGCTGGCGGCAATTGGTGCGCTCGCAGATCCGGCAACTCACGCCGGCCGGCACATAGGCGCCCTCGTCGCCGAGATCGAAGCCGTCGCTGTAGACCATGTCCCGGGCCCGCGACATTTCGCAGCCGATCTGGACCGCGAACCAGGTTGCCGGAAACCCCTCTCCACCGGGTCCGGCCACCGTCCGCGCCAGGCAAAAATATGCCAGGCCGCCCGGCATCTGCAGGACGTGCCGCTGAATCGTTCCGGGACTGAGGAATGCGCCGTGGACGTTCCAGCGCGGACACACGCTGCCGGATTGGGCGATCCTGATCCCCGAGCCGGTGTAGCGTTTGGACACGTTGCCGGCGACGTCGACACGCAGGAAGTGGAATGGAACGCCGCGCGCGCCGGGACGTTGCAGCGTGCACAGGCGGTGGCAGACCTGTTCGAAACTGGCGTCGAAGCGCGCGCACAAGCGGTCGATGTCGTGACGCGACTCAAGCGCCGCTTGGCGAAACGGTTCATAGGGCATCGTCAGGGCGCCGGCGAAATAGCTGGCCAGCATGTCCCGGCATACCGCCCTGGCTTCCCCGGTTCGGGGCTGCAACTCGGCGAGAAGGCGATCGAAGATATCGCCGAAGGACAGCAACCCGATCTGTCTGGCGACTTGAAAGCGCCGGCTCGGGGGCGCGAGCAGCTCCGACAACAGCAAGCGCCGCCCGACCGGGTCGAATCGGAACAGCGGTCCGGCCTCGGCGTTACTCTCCGTCACCTCGACCGAGATGCCATGCTCGGTCGACAAATGGCGTACGAGCCAGTCGTAGAGGCCCGGAGAACCAACGCCGGCCGTGAATCGCAAGGCTTCCGCGACGGCGTCGATCTCGGTGAAGTGGTTCTCGTGCTGCTGGATGAATTCGTCGACCTCGGCGGCCGGCGTCGTCGCATCGAGTGCCGGCCAACCGTCGCCGCCCGAGACCAGATGGAGCATCTGGTTGATCACCGCCGTGAGCTGACCCGATTCGTCGACCAGCACGTCGACGAACTGCCGGCGCTTGCGCGCGTCGAGATCCTCGTAGTCCCGCAGGATTTCGGCGACCGACCGAATCGACGTCATCAAGGTGCGCAGTTCATGCGCCGAAGTGGTCAGAAAGCTGCCCTCGGAGAGACGTTCGGCGAGGGCTTGCGCGTCGTCTCGGGCATCGCGATAGGCGCGGTAAAGCTCGACAACGGCTCGGCACGTGGACGGTGACTGGCCGACCAGGGTACGGAGTTCTCCGTGTTCGAGCCCGATCCCGCGGAAGATCGGGTCGGCGAAGACCTCCGCCAAGCCGTCCAGCTGGCGCACTTCCTGATCGTCGGCAAAGGCGGCGGGATCGACCCCGAACGCCCTGTCGAGCTTGGCCAGCACGGCCCGGGTCAACGGTCGCCGTCCGTGCTCGATGAGATTCAGATAGCTTGTCGAGAGCTGCAACCGCTTCGCCATCTCGACCTGGGTGAGGCCGCGCTGGCGACGCAACCGGCGAACTTTGCTCCCCAGCAAGGACGTTTCCGCCAACGACGTTCCCCGGACAGGAAGAATTTACAAGAATTTACAAACGCTCGCCCGGAGAAGTCAATCATTCACACTGTTTTTCTTGCCTCGCCCCGTCGTAATTGACAATAAAATTCTGATGTGAATAGTTTACAAGCTTACCGCCGCGTTTGCAGAGGCGTTGGCGCATGCCCGAAGGCCAGCCGGCCATAGGGAGATAACCAAAAAATGGGGGGGCTTTAAGAATGGCACCGAAGGTTATCTGGCTTTTCGCATTCGTCGCTGCGTATTGGGCCTATTGTATCTTCTGGGGCATCAAGGGGATGACCCAGGCCAAATCGGCCAGCGACTACTTCATCGCCGGACGGGGTTTGTCGGTCTGGGTGTTCGTCCTGGCGGCCACCGCGACGTCCTTCTCCGGCTGGACGTTCATGGGCCACCCCGGCCTCGTCTACCGTGACGGCTTCCAGTACGCCTACGCTTCGTTCTACACGATCACCATTCCGTTCACCGGGGTGATGTTCCTGAAGCGGCAGTGGATGCTGGGCAAGCGGTTCGGCTACGTGACGCCGGGCGAGATGCTCTCCGACTATTTCCGCGGCGATGCAATCCGCATCCTGACGGTCCTCGTCGCCCTGCTCTTCTCGATTCCTTATCTCGGCGTCCAGCTCGGCGCCTCGGGCTTCCTGTTCAACGTCCTCACCGATGGCCTGATCAGCCAGAACGTCGGCATGTGGGTGTTGTCGCTGGTCGTGCTGATCTATGTCGCCTCCGGTGGCCTGAAAGCGGTCGCCTATGTCGACACGGTGCAGTGCATCCTGCTCGCTCTCGGCATCATCATTACCGGCTTCATCGCTCTCGACGCGGTCGGCGGCTGGACCGCGCTCAATGAAGGGTTCGCCCGGCTGGCGGCGTCCGACGTGGGCAGGTGGGGCGTGACCGAGGATGGACACAACGCCTATTTCGCCATCCCCGGCGTGATCCAGTTCACCGCCGGACTCGGCAAGGAGACGCCGACCGGCGGTCTGTGGACCGGCATCATGGTGCTCACCTACATGTTCGCGCTGATGGGCATTCAGTCTGCTCCGGCATTCACCATGTGGGCGTTCGGCAACAAGTCGCCGAAACCATTCGCGCCGCAGCAGGTCTGGGCCTCGTCGTTCGCCATCGGCCTGATCCTGTTTTTCTTCACCGCCTTCCAGGGCATGGGCGCGCACCTTCTGGGCGCCAACCCGGCGGTGACCGACGCGGGCCTCGCCATCTCTTCGGTGATCCCGGGGAGCGTAGCCGGCAAGCCTGATTCGCTGGTGCCGTTCTACTTCAACCTGATGGCCGACACCGCGCCGGCGCTGGTCGGCCTGCTGGCGGTGTGCGCGCTGGCGGCAATGCAATCCACCGGTGCCGCGTATATGTCGACGGCGGGCGGGATGCTGACCCGCGATCTCATCAAGCGGTATCTGTACCCGAACGCCGACCATGCGACGCAGAAGACGTTCGGTCGTGCCGGCGTTGCCGTCATCGTGTTGTCGGCGCTGACGGTCGCCACGTTCTCCAGCGACGCGCTTGTGTTGCTGGGCGGATTGGCGGTCGCGTTCGGCTTCCAGATGTGGCCGTCTCTTGCCGCCGTGTGCTGGTTGCCGTGGATCACCCGGCAGGGTGCCACGTGGGGGCTGGCAGCGGGCCTGCTCGGCGTGATCTTCACCGAGACCTTCGGTCAGACCATCGCCGGCTGGGTCGGCCTTGAACTGGCCTGGGGCCGCTGGCCCTGGACCATCCACTCGGCCGGGTGGGGCATCATCTTCAACATCCTGGTCTGCGTGGTCGTCTCGACGATGACGCAGAACGAGGCGGACCTCAGCCACCGCATGAAGTTCCATAGCTTCCTGCGGCAGCATGCCGGTCTGTCGGCGGACAAGAAGAAGCTGGTGCCGGCGGCCTGGATCGTCGCCCTGGCATGGATGTTCTTCGGCATCGGCCCCGGTGCGGTGATCGGCAACACGCTGTTCGGCACGCCGGGCGACTCGGCCACCTGGACCTTCGGCATCCCGTCGATCTGGGCCTGGCAGATCCTGTTCTGGCTGCTGGGCGTGGGCATGATGTGGTTCCTTGCCTACAAGATGGAGATGTCCACGGTCCCGACAACCGAGTTCGAGGCGATCGTCGAGGATATCGGCGACGTCGGGCCGCAGAAGGCGGCGCCTGGGTCCTGACCCGTCGTTCGACCTTTGAAGAAGGGGAGGCCCTTGGGCCTCCCCTTTCTTTTTTGGCCGGCCGGCCGGCTTCATCGGGCACGGGCGCCCTGGTATGATCGGTCACCCGCACGATCACGAAACTGGTCCATGGAAGCTCTGTTCGATAGAAACCTGGCGGTAATCTGGGTGCTGGCCTTGACGATCGCCCTGTTCCTGCCGGTCCGAAAACTGATCTGGATCCTGCAGGTGCGACGCGCCGAGCGTACCGCGCCCATCGAGGAACCGGAGCGCGAGCGGCTGCGGCGACGGGCGGGGTTCACCGCCGCCCTGCTGTGCTTCGTGTTCTCGGCCCTCTACGTCAACCATCTGTTCTCCGACTGACGATGAACGCCCGGACCCTCCGCCGATTCATCTTCTTGATGGCTGTGGCGACCATTCTCATGTTCGTCTTCTGGGACGTGATCGACGACTATGTCGAGAGAGCGCCCGGCGACTATCATACGGAGGTCGGGTCATACCGCCTGGAAGACGGCCTGTTCGACGAGGCAATCGAGCATTTCGGCCTGGCCCTGCAGGAGGCGCCGGACCATCGCGGCGCGCTGATGGGCCGGGCCCTCGTCTTCATCCAGACCGAGCAGTACGCCGACGCGATCGACGAGCTGGACTATCTGATCGAGACCCTGCACCGAACGACCGAGCCGGACGACGCCACCGGAATCGGCGTGCTCGCCGCCGCCTATGCCAATCGCGGTATCGTCCATGACCGGATCGGCGAGTACGAGAAGGCGCTGGAAGACTACATCGAAGCGCTAGAGACCGACGTGGAGACCGTCTCCGGACCGGGCATCGTGCACAAGATCCTGCATGGTGCCGATGATCTATCGACGGTCCGCGATCGGGCGGAATATCTGCATTCCCAATTTCAGCTGCCGGAATCCGAACGCGTCTTGCGGATCCCCGAGATCGACGACCAACAGCGGATGTACAAACCCTGATCGGGTCCTCCGCCGGGCGGCCCAGGCCTGGAGCGTCGGATCAAGATTGACGGCTCTGGTCATTTCGATCGGAAACGATCGTGACTAGGGGCTGAAGCGGACCAGCCCGAGCACGTCCTGAAAAAGCACCATGAAGAAGAACGTCGCGGCGATGCAGGCAAACAGCAGCCGCACGAAGTCGGTGCGGCCCTTCGCGTCGCGAAATCGGACGCCGTGCCAGGCGATGAACCCGGTCACGGCGAGAAAAATGATATTGACCGGCATTTCCCACTCGCCGGCAAACTCGAACATCGCCTCTGTCCTTCCTGGATTCCGAACCGCAAGCCTGGCGACCCTAGCGGATTTCGAGTTCCCCGCGCTCGAAATAGGGCGGCAGGATAGATGTGCCCTCGAAAGTCGAGAGACTGCTGATCAGGATGCCACCGCCGAGCATAACCACCAGGATTAGGCTGGCGTAGCAGAACTTCCGCACGCCGTCCGGCACCGAGGTCACGTACTCGCTGTCGTAGCGGTGATAGGCCGGGTCGCGGAAATCAAGCTGGCCCGCTTCATCGAGTTCGATTATCTGCCGCGCGTAATGGCGGGCCCAGGGAGGAATGATCCCGTGCACCATATAGGACGAGAACATGCGGTCGAACATGGCCTCCGGCATGTCCGCCCCATACCAGTCGAAATGAGCGAGCTGTAGAAGTTGGAACTCGCCGATCTCCAGGATGTTGGCGGCGCTGATGACCAGCAGCCTTTCCGGTTCGTCCTCGTGGTCCGGATGGATCAGGGTTTGGAAAAATCCAGTCATCGAGAGGCGCTTGCGTCCTATACCTTGATTTGCCGCCAAATTTCGACCATGCCCAACCAGGGTACGGTCTCTTCACACTATAGCATACTTTTTCTGCTGGTTTTGCCGCTCCAGGCCGGTTCACCGGGCGACGGCACGAGAGAACCCGAAGACAGGGCCAGAGGATGAGATCGCAGACGAAAATCTTCTCGCAGATCGTGCAAGACCATCTCGGGCCGCAGCCGGTCATCGTCCAGATCGATGACACGATCTCGTCGATGGTCTCGAAAATGGTCGGGATGAATCAGTCGAGCGCCCTCGTCGTCGATGCGGACGGCGATCTGCGCGGCATCGTCACGGAACGCGATCTCGCGCAGCGCATCGTGTTTCAGTGCCAGCCGACCGACCCGGTGCGCGAGGTGATGACCGCGCCGGTCAAGACGGTCTACGCGGACGACTACCTCTACTACGCGATCGCCCGTATGCGACGCTTCGGCTGGCGTCACATGCCGGTCGTCGACCGGATGAACCGCCCGATCGGCACCATCAACCGGGCCGATGCGTTGGCCGTGGCCGCCGAGCAGATCCTGCAACAAGTCGACGCCATCAGCCAGGAAGGCACGCTCGAAGGACTGCAGGGCATCAAGGCATCGCAGGTCGAACTGGCCGACGGCCTGTTCCAGGACAACGTCCCGGCGCCCGAGATCCAGAGCCTGTTGAGCCACATAAACCGCGACATCCATCGGCGTGTGATCGAGGGCGCGTTGCGCGCCATGGCCGATGAGGGCTGGGGCGATCCGCCGGTGCGGTTCGCGGCGATCATCATGGGGTCGGGCGGCCGCGGGGAGAACTTCCTCTACCCCGATCAGGATAACGGGTTCGTCCTCGCCGACTACCCGGACGGGAAACACACCGCCATCGACGCCTTTTTCATCGAACTGGCCGACCGGATGACCCGCGATCTCGACGCGGTCGGTTTCCCCCTATGCCCGGGCAATGTGATGGCCACCAATCCGCTGTGGCGAAAAACCAGTCGCCAGTGGCGCGGCCAACTCGCGATATGGAGCCGCAAGAGCGGCCTGAATATCGCCCGGCTGGTCGATATCTTCTTCGACTTCCAGGCCTTCTATGGCGATCTCGATCTGGCCCGGATGCTGCGCGCCGATACCACCGCGATGACCAAGTCCAGCGCTCCCTTCCTCCGCCGGCTATACGAGGCGGAGGAATCGCATCTCGGTGTCGCGCTCGGGCTGTTCGGCCGGCTGGTGGCCGAGAAGGGCGATCCCGAGCACAAGGGCGAGATCAACCTGAAGCACGCCGGCACCCTGCCGCTCGTGCATTGCGCGCGGCTCCTGTCGCTGCGCGAGGGCATCGAGGAGACGCCGACCCTGCGCCGGATCGATGCGCTTCACGAGAAGCAGGTCCTTGACGACGACCGGCACGACTATCTCCGCGGCGCCTTCGCCCACATCACCGGGCTTCTGCTGCGCCGGCAGATCGCCGATTTCAAGGCCGGGCGCGCCGTCGGCAGCCATGTGCACCTCGACGATCTCTCCCGGCGCGAACAGGACATGCTGGTGGATTCGCTCAAGGCGATTGCCGATCTGCGCAAGATGGCGCATGTGGAATTCACCGGCGATCTGTTCTGAGGCGCCGGCGAACCAAGCGGCTTCACGAACCGGTCGCGACGACAGCGCCGGTGCCGGCCAGCGGGACCGTATAGGCGAAGGTCGCCCCGCGCCCTGGAGCGCTTTCCACCCAGATGCGGCCGCCGAAATGGTTGACGATCTGCCGGCAGATCGGCAGCCCAAGGCCGGTCCCCCGCGGCTTGTCGGTCATGGCGTTGCCGGCCTGCTGGAACTTCTCGAAGATCAGCCGCTGCGCCGCGGCCGGGATGCCCGGACCGTTGTCGGTGACCCGCACCATGACGCTGTCATGCCGAGCTTGTGCCTCGACGACGACGCGCGGTGATTCGGCCTGGCAGAATTTGACCGCGTTCGACAGCAGATTGACCAATACCTGGATGAACCGGTCCGGATCCACATGCACCTGTGGAAGCTGGCGGGGGACCTCGACCTCCAATGCGATACCGTGCTCGTCGAACAGGCCCTTGGTCGCGGCGATGGCCTGATCGATCACACTTCCCGGGTCGATGTCGGCCATCTGCCAATCCATTCGCCCGGCCTCCATTTTGGCGAGGTCCAGAATCTGGTTGATGAGCCGCGTCAATCGTTCGCTCTCGGTGACGATCACCTCGAAGAACTGGCGTCGCTGCTCGTGGTCGATTTCCGGGTTGTCGCGGAGGATTTCGCCAATTGCCCGAATCGAGGTCAGCGGCGTTCTGAGCTCGTGACTGACCGTGGATAGGAATTCGTCCTTGAGGCGGTCCAGTTCCTTCAACCGTTCATTGGCCTGGCGCAATTCGGCGCTGGTCGCCTCGAGTTCGCGGGATTTCTGCTCCAGCCGATGACTGTACTCGATCACCTGCGAGGCCTCGTCGAGGATCTCCATGACCTCCTGGATACTGACGGCCTCGCCCTTCACCACGGAGGCGATCATCACCCGCGCCGAAGCCGCCCCGATAGCGCCGGCCAGCGTGCGTTCGGTGAAATTGACCATGTCGATGTCGGCTTCGCCGAGGCGGCTCGGCTCGACCCCGCGCGATCTGGCGAATTCGGCGAAGGCGCGGTCCGCGCGGCCGCCCCCGACGAACCGCGCGACAAGGTCGTGGAGGTCGGCCCGTGCCGCCGTGCCGCGCCAGACATGGAACCCGCCGCGGTCTCCGGCGTGGCGGAAAATGTCGACGAAAAGCGCCGCCTGCACGCGCTCGATAACGCTTTGCCGCGTCGCCAGGGAAACCCCGATGTAGCCGCCGATATTGGCGAACATGGTCCAGAACAGCGCGTGCGAGAGGTTGTCCAGGCCGGTGAGGCCGAATAGCGCCTCCGGTCGAAGCAGGGCCAGCCCGTGAGGCCCCTCCGCGACGAGCGAGATCGGGACCCACCCGGAATTCGCCAGCGCCGGCAGTAAAAGGGTGTAGATCCACAGCAGAAAACCAAGGCTGAGGCCGGTCAAGGCCCCCTGCCGCGTGCCGCCCTTCCAGAATATGCCGCCAACGATCGCCGGCGCGAACTGGGCCGCGGCCGCGAAGGAAACCAGGCCGACGGTGACCAGCGCATAGGATTCGCCGATGAAGTGGAAGTAGGTGTATCCGAGCAACAGGATGACGACGATGCTGCCCCGGCGGATCTTCAGGATGAGCCCGGTGAGGTCGCCGCGCCCGGCCTCCTGGCCCGGCTGGAAGATGCGCAGAAGAACCGGCATCACCAGATCGTTGGAGATCATCGTGCTGAGCGCGATGGTGGCGACGATCACCATGCCGGTGGCGGCCGACAGACCGCCGACGAAGGCGGCAAGCGCCAGCGCATCCTGACCGTACGCCATCGGTATCGTCAGCATGAAGGATTCGGCATCGATCACGCCGGGCAGCCGGATCAGGCCGCCGACGGCGATCGGAAGGACGAAGATGTTGATGACCAGGAGGTAGAGCGGGAAGAGCCAGACGGCCTTGCGCAAATGGCGCTCGTCGACATTTTCGACCACCGTCACCTGGAACTGGCGCGGCAGACAGATGATCGCCGCCATCGACAGCAGGGTCAACGTGATCCAGCTGATGTAGCCACCGACCGCGCCCTGTTCCGCCGCGGCAGGGCCGCCGATGGTGAACAGCCGGGCGATTTCCGGGATCGCCGAGCCCTGGCTGAACAGATCGCCGAACCCGTCGAACAGGCCGAACGTCACATACAGGCCGACGGCGAGGAAGGCGACCAGCTTGACGATCGACTCGAAGGCGATGGCGACCACCATCCCTTCGTGATGCTCGCTGGCGTCGATGTGCCGGGTTCCGAACAGGATGGCGAACAGCGCCATGACAAGGGCGACCAGGAACGCGGTATCGATGGTCGCGGCGGCGCGGCCCAGACTGTCGGGCAACAGGATGTTGAAGCTGCCGGCGACGGCCTTCAGCTGCAGCGAGATGTACGGCAGGATGCCGATCACCGCGATGACGGTCACCAGACCGCTGACGATCGTGCTCTTTCCATAGCGGGACGAGATGAAGTCGGCGATCGAGGTGATCCGGTTCACCTTGCTGATCCGAATGATCTTTCGAAGCAGATACCACCACAGGACGAAGGTCAGCGTCGGCCCGATGTAGATCGCCAGGAAATCCATGCCCCGCTCGGCGGCGCGTCCGACGCTGCCGTAAAAGGTCCAGGAGGTGCAGTAGACGGCCATCGAAAGCGCATAGACATAGGCGCTGATGAGGCTGCGTCCCTGATCGGCGCGCTTGTCGCCGTAATAGGCGATGGCGAACAGCAGGCACAGATACGCCACCGCCACCAGCAGGACGAACCACTCTGTGAACACCGCTACGGTCCCGAACCCGGTCGCCCGACGCCGCGCTCGGCGATAGGCGCTTCAGGCTCGTCTGCATCGTCCACGGTCCGCGCCAGCAGGGCGATCAACGCGCCCCATGCGGCGATGAAATAGATGAACAGCAGCGGCACGCCGAAGACCAGGGTGTCGACGTTGAAGATGCTCAGAACAGGCGGAAAAATGAGCACGATCCCGAGGAGGAACAGCGCCGCGCATTTCTCGCCGGAATCGCCGGTCTTCTTCATGGCCCAGGCTCCGACCCCATCAAGCGTCGTTCGATTCTCCGCGCTGGCGGGGCCGGAGTAAAGCCCCAGCCGAATCGGCCGCCGGGTCGGATGCCCGGGTCAGAACTGCGCCTGGAGCCGGCGGATCTCGACCATCTTCGCCGATGCGTCCAGGGCTTGCCGCAAGGTCTTGATATCGCGCGCCTCCAGCAGGTCCAGCATGCGCACGAAGATCGCCGCGGTGGCGATCGCGTCGCCATGGGCGGTGTGGCGCTCGGTTGCCTCGACGCCGAACCGCGCGGCGATGCCGTCGAGCGTGTGGTCTTCGACGTCGCGATGAAGGAAGACCGACAGCAGGAGAGTGTCGAGGATCGGATTGTCGAATTCGACCCCGGCTTCCGCCTCCTTCAGCCTGATGAACTTCATGTCGAAGGCGGCGTTGTGGGCAACCAGGACCGAGTCGCCGACGAATGAGTGGAACTGCGGCAACACGACCGGGATCGGCGGCTTGTTCCTGACCATATCGTCGGTGATGTGATGAAACCGGATCGAAGCCTTGGGAATCGACTTGCCCGGATGGACGAGGCGATCGAACACCTCGCCGGTCAACAATCGGCCGTTGACGATTCTGACCCCGGCTATGGAGATGAGTTCGTCGCCCTCGGACGGTCGGAGCCCGGTCGTCTCGCTGTCGAAGACCACATAGTCGAGGGTCCGTAGCGGCTGATCCGCGAGGTCCCCGGCCGCGCCGGCGCCGAGATCGAAATCGTAGAATTCCGGTCTCGCCGGCAGCCGTTCGGCCGGCTCGGCAAATTGCGGTCGCAACGCGGCGGGAAGCGGAATCCGCACCAGCGCCCGATCGTCGGCCGCCGGCATGCTCCAGATCTCGCTGCCGTGGCGATCCAGGATCTGCTTCAGCGAACCGGCGCCGATCGCCCCGTCGACCGACGAGTCCAGCCACTCGTCGAGTTGTCGCGACAACACCGCTTCGCCATGCCATGCGATGTCCAGATAGACCATCCGGTCACCGAGCAGCGCCTCGATGTCGAAGCCGGTTTCGCCGGAATGGCGGTGAATACGGCGGACAAGATGCTCGATCGTCAGCATCAGCGCATGGGCATCGACGTGCAGCCAGAGCGGCATGCCCACCACCGACACCTCGATACCGTCGGCGTCTTTCAGCCCTTGCGCCACGCATGCGAGGAGGTCCGCGGAATACACGTCGTCCATCGACACGCCCCTTGTGGCAAGTCCGCGGTAGGCGTCGGCGATTTCGTCGAGACGCTGGCTGAGTCCGGTGCACTCTTCGCGAATGACCGTCTCGAAGGCGGTCCGCTGCTGCTTCGGCAATCGATCCGCCTCGGCGAGAGCCTCCGTCGCCGCCCGCAAGTTCGCCACCGGTCTCCGCAACTCCTGGGTCGCCGCATTCAGCAAGGCGTCCCGCGTCGCCAAATCTTCAAGCTCGGTGCCGACATCGGCCAATGTCAGAACGTATCCGGTCGGCTCCCGCTGGGCGTCGAGCACCAGGCTCATATGGCCCCGCAACATGGTGCGCCCATCGACCGCGGCCGCGATGAAGGTCACGCCGCCCCGCTCGGCGGCCGGCGCCGCCAATTCCGGTGATCTGTTGGTCAGGCGCTGCATGCTCCGCAGCACCGGCTCGCGAGTCACGACATTCAGCAGCGACCGGCCCAAACCCAATTGCTGCGCGTTGTTGAGAATCCGCGCCGCCGACTGGTTGTACAGAACGATCCGATGATCATTGGTGCATACCAGCACGCCTTCGCGCAGATCGAGGAGGATTGCCTCCAACCGGCGCTTCTGCTCGTCCAACTGGGCGGTCGCCGATTTCAGCGTCCTGGCCACGTCGCCCCGCGCGGCGATGACCTCTCGCGCAAGCTCGATGACGGCGTCCGGAAATGTCCCCAGCAAATGGCCGGACGGCGGTTCGGGAGCCACCGATGTCCGGGAATGGGCCAGCGTCAGCGCCTGGCGCTGCAGCGCCTCGAGAGGGCGACCGATCCGCTGGAGCAGTTGAACCCAGACCAGCGCCATCAGGATGAAGAGCCCGAACAGGGCGGCACCGCCGTAGAGGAACAGTTTGGCCCGAATAGCGGGGGGAGCGCCGGGGTCGCCGGCCACGGTCCAGATCGTCGAGCCGAACAGGCCGAGCGCGGCGAGCGCGACAAACAGCAAGGCGAGGCCGAACCAGCGACCAAGGGCCATTACGCGGGTCCCAGCGCCAACGCCGCCATCCGCCTAGTCCGCGGCGTCGCCGAGATATCGCTTGACCTTGTCAATGACGTCCCGCGTCGAGAATGGCTTGGTGATGTAGTCGTCGGCGCCGAGCGCGATGCCCTTCTCGCGCTCGACCTCGCGGCCCTTGGCGGTCAGCATGATGATCGTCATGCCCTTCAACTTCGGATCCGAGCGGATCGTCTGGCAAACGTCGTAGCCGTCGCGGCGCGGCATCATCACGTCGAGCAGGATCAGGTCGGGCGGCTTCTTCTCGATGCTCGCCAGCGCCGTCTCGCCGTCATGGGCGACACGCACGTCGAACCCCGCCTGCTTCATCAAGAACTCGAGCGACAGGACGATATTCGGTTCGTCGTCGACGACCAATACCGATGCCGTCATCGGACGCTTCTCCCCTTTGCATCGACGCGGTCCACTGCCAACCGTCCCGGCGATGAACGCATTTGCGGGGTCACGGACCCATCGGTTGGCCGCCGTTGTTCCGGCGAGCCTAGCGCGTCGGGACGAAGCTTGTCATCACGATCTCGCGCTTTCCCCGCCAGCCGGTCGTTAACGTCTTGTTAACTTCGGCGATTGACCGGCGCCGCCGGTTCCGTCAGGGTTATCCGGCGGCGATCGTCCGGATTGGCGGTCGCGGCCGGGTGTACCCGCCTGCCGCTTGGCGTTGGTCTGCACGAAATGCATGGGCTTAACACAATCAAAACCGATCTGAGTCACCCTTCTGGCGGTCACGCTCAGGAAGGGGAGACCAGGCGATGGAGAACACGCCGATCAAGGTCGGCCAGCGCTTCCAAACCCGCGGCCATTACGATGTCCGCGTATGGGAAGTCGAGGCCCTTTTCGAAGACACCGACAGTCTTCCGCACGCCCGGCTTTGCCAAGTCGACCGGCGGAACGAGTTCCGCACCCTGGCCTGCGAAGTGCTGCTCGACGCCGCACGTTTCAGCCCGGTCGGCTGACCGGCCGGGCTCGGCCATGGCGCTGGTCTAGCGCCGTGGTCCGGATGCCCAGCAACAAGCGTCGCCACATCCGCCGCAGCCATCCGGTGCTGGAAGCGCGGCTCGGCGGCGGCATCTACCGCTCGCTGGACTGGTCGCTGGCCGGGTTTGCCGTCAGCAACCTGGCTGAAGCCGTCGATCCGGCCAGCACGGGCATGCCGGTAACCGGCTATTTCGGCCTCGCCGACGACGCTCTGGTGTTCAAGTTCGAGGCCGTCATCGCCCGCATCGACCGGGAACGGGACGCGGTCGGCTTCGCCTTCACCAATCTGTGGCCGGAAAGCCGGGATCTCCTGCGCCGGCTCTTCTGGCACCCGTCGTTGGCAGGCCGGCAGGATGCGGTGCCGGTGCGGCCGCGAAGCCCCCTCCTTCGCGCCTTCACCCTAGCCTCTCGCCGCGGCCACGACGAAGCCCGGCGCTGACATCGCTTTTCGTTGAACTCCCGACACGCGTCCGGCCGCCCCGGCT
>JABDIP010000096.1 GCA_013003675.1 Inquilinus sp. | reverse complement strand
CACAGCAGCCGAGGCCGGAGGAATGCGCTTCTTTGGTGGCCGCGGCTGCTGTGCGCTGTCGCCGTGGCCGTCGCCGCCCAGGCCGCAGCCGTGCCCGCTTGGGCCGAGTCCGGCAATGCCCTGTACTCGATCGAGGTCGGCGCGGTGCGGCTGGACGAGCGGGTGGACGCCCTGCGCACCTATCTGTGGCTGAAGGACAAGGGCTATCTGGTCTACCTCCACCGCGCCTTCGCCGCCGGCGACGGGCGGCCGATGCTCAGGGTCGCGGTTGGGGCGTTCACCCGCCGCGGCGCGGCGGCCGAGTTCGGTCGCGCCTTCGGCGCCGCCGAGGGCCTGCCGCATGCCGTGGCACCGGCACCGGTGGAGATCCTGCCGGGCGCCGATGGACGAGAATTCGTCGTGACTCCGAGCGCTCTTTGGGTCCGCGGGGTCGGCGGCCCCCGGGAACTCCACCCCTTCACCGAGAAGCCCACACACTGGGACCTGCACGGCGCCAACCGCGTGCCCAACACGATGGCGGCGGTGTCGCCGCGCGGGGACGCGGTCGCGTTCGCCGACGAATCCCGGCTCTTCGTCGCCACCCTCGACGGCCGGCCGGCGGTGGCATTGACCGACCGCGGGGCGCCGGGAGTCGGGCCGGATCACACCTTCCCCTGGCGGCCCCGCTGGTCGCCCGACGGCCAATATATCGCGTTCCTGGAACAGGCCATCTGGGACAGCGGACCGGATTTCGGGCCCCTGCCGGTTGGCCTCTGGCTCGCCCGCGCGGACGGCGTCGGGGCCCGCTGCCTCACCTGCGACGCCGGCGTCGCCGACGTCGTGCGCTGGTTCGCCTGGCACCCCGGCGGCGACCGGCTGCTGTTCGTCGGCGGCTCCGGCCTCGTCGCCCGCAGCGTCGGCGGCGGCCTCTACGGCATCGGGACCGACGGCACCGTGCGGACGCTGATCGCCGCCCCCGACCCCGATGCCGGTTGGCGGACCTACGAGGAGATCGCCGGGCCGCTGACGGTGGCGGACGGACACCTGCAATTCCGCCGGGTCCGGTGGCTCGACGAGGCGTTCGAGACCCAAAGCGTCACCGGCGACCGGCTGCCGGTTGACCGGTAACCGGGCGTTAGCCGACGACTGACTAGGGTCGCCACGCAAGAGACCATCAGGAGTGTGCGATGCGACAGGTGATCGGCGTCTGCCTCGTTCTCGGCCTCATATGCCCCGGTCCCGTCCTCGCGGCCGATGCAGGGGGGACGCGCGCATTTTCGATCCAGGTGCGCGCCGTGCCGCTGGCGGAGCGCGCCGACGGCCTCGCCACCCTGCGGCAGATCGAGACGCGCGGCTATCTCGCCTATGCCTACCAGGCCAAGGTGAACGAAGCGACCTGGCTGCGCATCGCCGTCGGAGCCTTCGCCAGCCGCGGCGAGGCGGCGGCGTTCGGCCGCGTCTTCGCCGCCGCCGAGGGCATGGATTTCTTCGTCACCCGCGCACCGATTCGAGTCCTGCCCGGCGCCGGGGAGCTGGACTTCGTCGTCACCCCGAGCGCGCTATGGGTGCGCGGCGGCGACGGGGCGCGGAAAGTCTTCACCTTCGCCACCGAGGCGCCGAATGATGGACGGTTGCCGGCCGCCATCCTGCCCGAGCTATCGCCGGACAGCGACGCGATCGCCTTTGTCTACGACGACAGGCTCTACACCGCGACCGTCGACGGCGACGCCGCCCTCGCCCTCACGGAGCCGGGCGCGCCCTGGGTAGCGGCGGACACCGACTATGAATGGCGGCC
Source organism: Inquilinus sp. (assembly GCA_013003675.1). Taxonomy (GTDB): domain Bacteria; phylum Pseudomonadota; class Alphaproteobacteria; order DSM-16000; family Inquilinaceae; genus JABDIP01. Next base: position 3,786 of record JABDIP010000096.1, on the reverse strand, counting down.
GGGCTGGTCGCCGTCAGGCCGCTATGTCGCGTTCCTCGATCAGGCATTCTGGGAGTACCCGATCGAGCTGTGGGTGGCCCGCGCCGATGGCGGCGAACTCCGGTGCCTGGCCTGCAACCGGGACGGCCAGAGCCGGGTCCGGTGGTTCGTCTGGCATCCCGGCGAGGACCGGGTATTGTTCGTCGAGGGCTTCGCTATGGGTACGGTCGCCGTCGGCGGCGGGCTTTACAGCGCCGAGATGGACGGCACGGTTCGGACGGTTATCGCCGTCGAACGCGGCGGCAAACGCGAGGATTACGAGGAGATCGCCGGCCCGCTCAGGATCGAGGACGGCTTCCTGCATTTCCGCCGTGTTCGGTGGCTCGACGACAATTTCGAGCAGATTTCCATCACCGACGACCGGCTTCCGATCGGCCGGCTCTAGCCGGCGCTCAACGCTTTGGCCAGGAACGGCAGGCTGTCGTCCATGCGGTAGTCGACGCTGGAATGGTTGTCGGGGAATTCCTCGTAATGGTGCGGGATGGCGAGTTGCTCGAGGGCGCGGTGCATCCGCCGGGCGCCGTACAGCAGATTGTACTGGTCGATATTGCCGCAATCGATGTAGAGCGCCTTCAGCCGGCGCAGATTATCGGCATGACTGTCGACCATGCGCAGCGGGTCCCAGGCCAGCCAGTTGGCCCAGCGCTCCTCGATCACCTCGCAGGTATCCGCGTCGACCGGCAGGCGGATGCCGAGGAACTGGCGCGGGTCCGGGTCGTAGGACGCCGCCATGGCCAGATTCATCAGCGTGTGCACCGCTTTGTCGTCGGTCTTCTTGGCGGTCTCGAAGGCGGTCACGAAGGCCTCGATCGACCCGTCGTGCTTGTCGAGTTGGCGCAGTAGACCCGGCATGTCCGGCAAATAGCAGAGCTCGAAGGCCATGTCGCCGGCGTGGGAGGCGGCGGCCGACCAGGTGTCGGACCGGCGCAGGGCGTGGACCATGGCGCCATAGCCGCCCGAGCTCTTGCCGAAGCAGCCGCGCCGCCCGGTGCCGCCGCAGCCGAAACGGCCCTCGACCAGCGGCAGCACCTCGTCGATCAGGATGTCCTCCCACGGCCCCATGGCGGCGCTGTTGATGTACTGGTTGCCGCCGAGCCGGGTGAAGCAGTCCGGGAAAGCGACGACGACCGGCGGCATGGCGCCGGTGCCGATCAGCCGGTCGAGCCGTTCCGGCACGTTCTCGGTGAAGTTCTTCCAGTTGGTGTGCGCCGGCCCGCCGGCGGTGAAGCCGACCAGATCGACCAGCAGCGGCAGGCCATTGCCGTCATGGCCGTGCGGCACATAGATTTCGACGTCCCGCTCGGTCGGATCGCCGAGCAGGTTGCCCTCCAACAGGGCGCTGTTCAGAACCAGGCGGTGCAGCGTGCCGCGTGGCACGGAGCGGTTTTTGCGCATGCTCAGGCTCCCGGGCGTGCGGTGGAGGCGGGTGGAGGTTCCGGATAGCACAACCGCCCGGCCGGCGCACCGCCCCCGCCGTCAGGCGTAGATCCAGACCAGCAGGCCGACGCCGAGTGCCACCCGGTACAGCACGAACGGCGTGAAGCTGGCGGTCTTCAGCCAGCGCATCATCACCGCGATCGACGCCAGCGCGGCGATGAAGGCCAACCCGGCCGCCAGCAGGGCATCCAGCCCCAGCGCCACATCGCCGGCCGCGTAGAGGTCGAGGCCGGCCAAGGTTCCGGCGGCGAGGATCGTCGGAATCGACATGAGCAGCGAGAAGCGGGCGGCGGCGAAGCGCCGCATGCCCAACAGCCGGCCGGCGGTCATGGTGATGCCGGAGCGGCTGGTGCCGGGGATCAGCGCCAGCACCTGGGCCAGGCCGATGGCAAAGGCGCCGGCGAAGCTGAGATCGGCGACGCCGCGCCGCTGCCCGCCGGTCCGGTCGGCGAACCACAGCAGCGCCCCGAACCCCAGGGTCGCCCAGGCGATCACCTCAACGCTGCGGAACAGTTCCATGCCGACCTCGTGCAGGACCGCCCCGGCGGCCAGTACCGGCAGGGTGGCGATCAGCACCTGCAGGGCGAGGCGCGCCCCGGCAGTCGAACTGCGGCGCAGCAGGGCCAGGAAGCCGAGCGTCATCTCCGCCACGTCGCGGCGGAAATAGAGCACCACCGCCAACAGCGTGCCGACATGAACGGCGATGTCGATGACCGGCCCCTGGTCGTCCCAGCCGGTCAGCGACGGCACCAGCACCAGATGGGCGCTGGAACTGATCGGCAGGAACTCGGTGATGCCTTGGACCAGGGCCAGGACGACGAGATGCAGGAGGGGCACGGGCGACTCGCGGCGCTGAAGGGGCGGGCGCCGGCTTATAGCACCGGTCCCCGACGCCGCCAATCGGCGGCCGAACGCGGTTTAGTTCCGTTTCGGTACTAAAGTTCGGCACAAGCCATCGCTAATATACCGTCGGATGCCCGGGATCGCTTGGCGCCCCGGCGCGATATGTCAATAATACTGTCTATTTTTCCGCTTTATGCTCGCAAGACCAGGCGGAATGCCCTAGAACAGTCGACCCTGGCGACCCCTCGCGACCGGGCCCCCGTGACCAGTATGAGGGCATCCGCAAGACAAGGCCGATCGGAAACAGCCGCCATGCCGCAGCGAATGTTGAAGTTCATCACCACCGGCCCGGAGATGCCGGCCAAGCGCGACGCCGAGCAACGGCGCGGCGACTGGCAGGAGATCTACGGCGAGTACGTCCGCGCCAAGGCCGAGGAGCAGGCGGCGCGCTGCTCGCAATGCGGCGTGCCGTTCTGCCAGGTGCACTGCCCGGTGCAGAACAACATCCCCGACTGGCTGAAGCTGACCGCCGAGGGGCGGCTCGAGGAAGCCTACGAGGTCAGCCAGGCGACCAACAATTTTCCCGAGATCTGCGGCCGCATCTGCCCGCAGGACCGGCTGTGCGAAGGCAATTGCGTGATCGAGCAATCCGGCCACGGCACGGTGACGATCGGTTCGGTGGAGAAATACATCACCGACACCGCCTGGGAAAACGGCTGGGTCAAGCCGCGCCGTCCGTCGCGCGAGTTGGGCCAGTCGGTCGGCATCGTCGGCGGCGGGCCCGGCGGGCTGGCGGCGGCGGAGGAATTGCGGGCGCGCGGTTATGCGGTGCATGTCTATGACCGCTATGACCGGATCGGCGGCCTGCTGATCTACGGCATTCCCAGCTTCAAGCTGGAGAAGGACATCGTCGAACGCCGCGCCGCCCTGCTCGAGGAGGCCGGGATCGTCTTCCATCGGGACTTCGAGGTCGGCCGCGATGCCAGCCTGATGGAGTTGCGCGGCCGCCACGACGCCCTGCTGATCGCGACCGGGGTCTACAAGGCGCGATTGCTGAAGGCGCCCGGCGTCGGCCTCGGCAACGTCGTCAAGGCGCTCGACTATCTGACCGCATCCAACCGCAAGGGCCTCGGCGACACGGTGCCGGAGTTCGACAGCGGCACGCTCGACGCCAGCGGCAAGAACGTCGTCGTCATCGGCGGTGGCGACACCGCCATGGATTGCGTGCGCACCGCGGTGCGCCAGGGTGCCCGGTCGGTCAAATGCCTCTATCGCCGCGACCGCGCCAACATGCCGGGCTCGCAGCGCGAGGTGGCGAACGCCGAGGAGGAAGGGGTCGAATTCGTCTGGCAGTCGGCCCCGGAGGCCTTCATCGGCAAGCAGGTCGTGACCGGCGTCCGGGCGCTGAAGATTCGCCTCGGCCCGCCGGACGCCACCGGGCGCCAGTCGCCGCTGCCCGTCGAGGGT